>JBEPXW010000223.1:0-4219 GCA_041641715.1 Pseudomonadota bacterium | reverse complement strand
CATCAACTCCGAGTTCCAGCAAACGGATGTCGTCTACGTCATCGGCGCCAACGACGTGACCAACCCGGTGGCCAAGACCGACCCGCAGTCGCCCATCGCCGGCATGCCGGTGCTGGACGTCGAGAAGGCGAAGACGGTGCTGTTCGTCAAGCGCTCGCTCTCGCCGGGCTACGCGGGGATCGACAACCCGCTCTTCTACATGGACAACACCATGATGCTGCTCGGCGACGCGAAGAAGATGACCGAGGAGATCGTGAAGGCGATCGAGTGAGCCGGGCGGGCGGCGCGTTTCCGCGCGCCGCCGGGAGGCGGGGATGCCGATCCGCGACCTGCTGATCAACGGCGCCCTCGTGCTCGGCGGGCTCTACGCGGTCGCCGCCGTCCTGCTGATCGTCTTCGCCCGGACGCTCATCTATCCCTTCCTGCCGGACGCCGACGCCATGCGGCCCGAGGGCGTGCCGGGCGCCGAGGCCGTCACTTTCGAGGCCGCCGACGGCACGCCGCTCGCCGCCTGGCTGGTGCGCCCGCCGCCGGGCGGGGCGGTGGTCCTCTACTTCATGGGCAACGCCGGCTCGCTGCCCGCCCACGCGCCGATCATGGCGGAGCACGCTTCCCGGGGCCTCGGCGTCGCCGCGCTGAACTACCGCGGGGCGGGGGGCATGCCCGGCCGACCCTCCGAGGAGGCGCTCGTGGCGGACGCCCTCGCCCTCTACGACCGCCTCGACGGGCTCATGGGCAAGCCCGTGCCGCCGGCGCGGCGCGCGATCCACGGCACCTCGCTCGGGGCGGCGGTGGCCGTGCAGCTCGCCGCGCGGCGCGAGGCCGCGGCGGTGGTGCTCGACGCGCCCTTCCGCCGGCTCTGCGAGGTGGCCGTGCATCACTACCCGATCTTCCCGGCCTGCCTGCTGCTGCACTACGAGCACTGGGATTCGGCCGCACTCATCGGCGAGATCGAGGCGCCGCTCCTCGTCCTCCACGGCGCCAAGGACACGGTGATCCCGCTCTCGCAGGGCGAGGCCCTGTTCGCCGCGGCGCCGGAGCCGAAGCGCATGCGGGTCTATCCGAACGCCGGGCACAACGACCTGCACACGAGCGGCGCGGCGCGCGAGGCCGCGCGCTTCCTCGCGGAGGTCACGGGCAGCGCGGGGCCCGGAGAATAGCCCCGCGGTCGCGCGCGATCCTCGCCTGAGCCCGCCCGCCGGGCCGCCGACCGAATCGCGACCGACGCGGATTCACAATGAAATCAATGGGTTGATCCCGCGTCCAAATTTGGACACCCGCGCCGGGGCTGCCCTCGGAGGGACGTGCCTCCTCAGCCGCCTCCAAGCGGCACGGGCCCCTCCGCCTCCAGGAGCGCCCGCTCGCGCCCCTCCAGCACGAGGCAGCTGAGCGGCCCGCCGAAGACGGCCCCCGTGTCGATGCCGATCCGGTTCGGCTGCACGTCCACCGCGCGCATCGGCGTGTGACCGTGCACGATCACGGCCCCGAGGTCCCCGGTCGCGGAGAGGAACGGCTCGCGGATCCAGACGAGGTCGTGGAGCGTCTGCCGCTCGAGCGGCACGCCGGGCCGGACCCCGGCATGGACGAAGGCGTAGTCGCCATGGCGGACCATCCCCGCGAGCCCCCGGAGGAAATCGACCATGCCCGGCATCGCCGCCACCAGCCGGTCGCGCAGGGCCTGCCGCGCGCCCGGGTCGGCGTCGTAGCCGAAAAGGGCGTCCCCGACGCCGAAGGACTCGAGCGTCGCGCCGCCGCCGTTCATCATCCAGAGGTCGAACTCGGCCCGCTCGGGGTCGAGGAGGAAGTCGAGCATGAACTGGTCGTGATTGCCGAGCAGGAACTCGGCCCGCCCGCCCCTGGCGTAGTCTATCAGGAGCGAGAGCGCCCGCGCCGACTCCGGGCCGCGGTCGATGTAGTCGCCGACATGGATCACCCGCCAGTCCGCCGCCGGCCGCTGCCGCAGGTCGCGGGCGATCCTGAGATGCATCTCCGCCAGCAAGTCCGCGCGCCCGTGGACGTCGCCGATGGCGTAGAGCCTGAGCCCCTCGGGGGCGCTGGCCTCGGGCAGCATCACCATCCTGCCCTCCCTGAAAGTTTGACCCCTGAAAAGTTCAACCCCCGCAACGCGGTTGCGGGGGTCGCACGCCTGATGCGTCCTGGTCCAATGCCGGGACGCTTGCGGGGGATCGCCTCAGAGAAGACCCTCGCGCTGCGCCTTCTTGCGCGCGAGCTTGCGCGCGCGGCGGATCGCCTCGGCCTTCTCCCGCGCACGACGCTCCGACGGCTTCTCGTAATGCTGCCGAAGCTTCATCTCGCGAAAGACGCCCTCGCGCTGCATCTTCTTCTTCAGCGCCCGAAGCGCCTGGTCGACATTGTTGTCCCGAACCAGTACCTGCACCTACGTCACCACCTTTCCGTTCGGTTCGATTTTTCCAAGAGCGCTCTATATACATAGGCAAAAGCCGGCTGTCCACAACGCCGCCGAGGGACGGAAGCGCCATGACGAAGCCCGGAAAGAGCGAGCACGACCACCTCGAGGAGACGCGCGAGCGCCTGCTCGACGCCGTTCTGCCACACGTGACCTTCGACGGCTGGAGCGGCGCCGCGCTGGACGCGGCGGTCGACGACATCGACGTCGAGCCCGGGCTCGCCCGGCTCGCCTTCCCGCGCGGCGGCATCGACATGGTCGCCGCCTTCCACCGCCGCGCCGACCGCCGGCTGGCCGAGGAGCTGGCCCGCTCCGACCTCGGCACCATGCGCATGCGCGAGCGCATCGCCCATTGCGTGCGCCGCCGCATCGAGCTCGTCGCCGACCACCGCGAGGCGGTGCGCCGCGGCGCCGCCCTGCTCGCGCTGCCGATCCACGCGGCGGAGGGCGCGCGGCTCGTCTGGGAGACGGCCGACACGATCTGGGACGCCTGCGGCGACACGGCGACGGACTACAACTGGTACACGAAGCGCATGACGCTCGGCGGCATCTACTCGGCCACCATGCTCTACTGGCTCGGCGACGCCAGCCCCAACTTCGCCAACAGCTGGGCCTTCCTCGACCGCCGCATCGAGGAGGTCATGAACTTCGAGAAGACCAAGGCGCAGATCGAGGACAACCCCTTCCTGCGCGCCGCGCTCTGGGGGCCGCGCCAGGTGCTGAACCTGATCCGCGCGCCCGGCTCCGGGCCGGGCTCGCAATCCTACTGAGCCCTCTCAGCCGCGCCGCGGCGTGATCCGCGTGACGTGACCCATCTTGCGGCCGGGCCGCGCCTCGCGCTTGCCGTAGAGATGCAGGCCGCCGCCGGCCGCGGCGAGCTCCGCCCAGCGCCCGGCCTCCGCGCCGATCAGGTTGGTCATCACCGCGTCCGAATGACGCGCGCCGTCCCCCAGAGGCCATCCCGCAACGGCGCGGACATGGTTCTGGAACTGGTCGACGACGCAGGCCTCGATGGTCCAGTGGCCGGAGTTGTGGACGCGCGGCGCGAACTCGTTGACGAGGAGGCCGCCGTCCGCGGTCTCGAAGAGCTCCACCCCCATCACGCCCACGTAATCGAGTGCCTCGAGGACCGCGCCGGCGATGCGGCGCGCCTCGGCCGCCACCGCCGCGGCGCTTCCGGCCGGGATCGTGGTGGTGCGCAGGATGCCACCCTCGTGGACGTTCTCGCCCGGGTCGTAGCAGACCACGGCGCCCCCGACCGCGCGCGCGCCGATCACCGAGATCTCGCGGACGAACGGCACCGACCCCTCGAGGATCGCGGGCGCTCCGGCGAGCGCGTCCCAGGCCGCCCCGGCCTCGCCGACCTCCCGCAACCGCACCTGCCCCTTGCCGTCGTAGCCGAGCCGGCGCGTCTTGAGGATCGCCGGCGTGCCGAGCTCGCCAAGCGCCGCCTCAAGGCCGGCCAGATCGGCCACGGCCCGCCAGGGCGCCGTGGCGATGCCGAGCCCGTTCAGGAACGCCTTCTCCTCCGCCCGGTCCTGGCTGACCGCGAGCGCCCGCGGATGCGGCCTGACGGGCGCGTGCGCCATCAGCGTCTCGGCGGCGGCCGCGGGGACGTTCTCGAACTCGAAGGTCACGACGTCGACGCTCTCGGCGAAGCGCGCCAGCGCCGCCATGTCGTCATAGGGCGCGGTGGTCACCGCCGCGGCCACGGCCGCCGCCGGCGGCCGCTCGGCGGGCTCGAAGACATGCGTCCGGAACCCGAGCCGCGCCGCCGCGATCGCCAGCATG
>JBEPXW010000222.1:0-4220 GCA_041641715.1 Pseudomonadota bacterium | reverse complement strand
GCGTACGACGTAGAGGGGCTCGCCGCCGCCGATGCCGAGCCCGCGCCGCTGGCCGACGGTGAAGTGCAGGATGCCGTCGTGCCGGCCGAGCACGCGGCCGTCGAGGTGGACAATCTCGCCCGGCTCGGCGGCGCCGGGGCGGAGCTTCTCGATCACGGCGGCGTAGTTGCCGTGGGGGACGAAGCAGATGTCCTGGCTGTCGGGCTTCTCGGCCACGCCGAGGTCGAGCTCAGCGGCCAGCGCGCGGGTCTCGTCCTTCGAGGCGAGCTCGCCGAGGGGGAAGCGCAGGAAGTCGAGCTGTTCGCGGGTCGTCGAGAACAGGAAGTAGGACTGGTCGCGCACCGGGTCGGCGGCGCGGTGCAGCTCCGGCCCCGCCGGGCCGTCGACGCGGCGGATGTAGTGGCCGGTGGCGAGGCAGTCGGCGCCGAGTTCGCGGGCGGTGCCGAGCAGGTCGCGGAACTTCACCCGCTCGTTGCAGCGCACGCAGGGGATCGGGGTGGCGCCGGCGAGGTAGGAATCGGCGAACTCGTCGATGACCGATTCGCGGAACCGGCGCTCGTAGTCGAGGACGTAGTGCGGGAAGTCCACCTTTGCGGCAACGCGCCGCGCGTCGTGGATGTCGCGGCCCGCGCAGCAGGCGCCGGGGCGCGCGGTGGCCGCGCCGTGGTCGTAGAGCTGCAGCGTGATGCCGACGACCTGGTAGCCCTCGCGCGCGAGGCGGGCGGCGGTCACGGACGAATCGACGCCGCCCGACATGGCCACGACCACGCGGGTTTCGGCCGGCGGCTTGTCGAACCCGAGCGAGTTCGGGCGGTCCATCACAGTCGTTCGCAGCATTCGTCGTGGCTCGTTCCGTTTTCCGCGGCGTTTTTCATGCCTCTTTAAGAGCAGCGACTTACGGTGCTTTCACACGCGCTGCAAGTGAAGGAGGCCAATGGAAGATAGTCAATGCGTTCCATATGTCATCGGTCCCGACGGTGAAAGAATGACCAGGGCCGATCTGCCGCCGCCGGGCGTCCGGCGGTGGGTGCCGCGCCGGAAGGCGCGGGTGGTTGCAGCCGTAGAAGGCGGCCTTATATCTCGCGAAGAAGCATGTGAGCGCTACGCCCTCAGCGAGGAGGAGCTGGAGTGCTGGAAGGCGAGCCTCACCAGTCATGGGCTGAAGGGCCTGTGCGTGACCAAAATCAATGCACGGCGCGGAACCTTAGAATGAGGTTCCGTACCGGCGGGTGAGTTGGTAAGAATCTGTTTACCCCTGTCCTGTTAACCTTCTGCCGGTCGGTCCCATGGAGGCGAGCGGAGAACCCTATGCGCATACTGTTGATTGAGGATGATCCGTCCACGGCGGAGAGCCTGGAGCTGATGCTCCGCAAGGCGGACCTCAATACCTATATCACCGATTCGGGCGAGGAGGGGATCGAGCTGGCGAAGCTCTACGACTACGACCTCATCATCCTCGATCTGACGCTGCCGGACATGGACGGTTATGACGTGCTGCGCAAGCTGCGCCTGGCGAAGGTCGAGACGCCGACGCTGATCCTGACGGGGCGCGAGGGGACCGAGAACATGCTGCGCGGCTTCGGCCTCGGCGCGGACGACTACCTCACCAAGCCCTTCAAGCGCGACGAGCTGGTGGCGCGTATCCACGCCATCGTGCGCCGCTCGAAGGGCCACGCCCAGTCGGTCATCCGGACGGGGCGGATCGCCGTGAACCTGGACGCCAAGACGGTTGAGGCGGACGGCAGGCCGATCCACCTGACGGGCAAGGAGTACCAGATGCTCGAGCTCCTCTCGCTCAGGAAGGGCTCGACACTGACCAAGGAGATGTTCCTCAATCACCTCTATGGGGGGATGGACGAGCCCGAGGTGAAGATCATCGACGTGTTCATCTGCAAGCTCAGGAAGAAGCTCGCCTCGGCGACCGGGGGCGAGAACTACATTGAGACCGTCTGGGGCCGTGGCTACGTGCTGCGCGACCCGGAGCCGGCGGCGGAGCCCGTGAGTGGCATGAGCGCCTGAACCAAGGCGCTGCGGCGACGCCTGCCGCCGGGGGGCGCCGAGCCAGGGCCGGCGCAGGGCCTTGGGGCGAGAAATGTCACGCGCCGGGGGGCGCTCCGCTGCTCGCATCGTCACCGGATGGCGCCGACCGTCCACTGCCGGGTCGGGCCCGGCAATGCTTCATGGAAAACCGGCTCAATCTGACCGGATACTTCTCAAGCTTCAGGCTCGGTCTGCGGCACCGGACCCTTACCGGTCCGGCGCTGGCTCCGGCTCGGTGCCAGCGGGCGCGTCAAGCACAGGCAGCAAGCCGGAAACGACAAGGGCCCGCCCCGGCAGGGCGGGCCCGCAGCCCTTAACGGAGCGGCGCCTCAGCGCGACGCCCTGGCGCTTTCCGAATTGCCGGACGAGCCCGAGCTGGCGGTCTCGCGCTGGCGCGATGAACCGCCCGAACCCGACGTTCCTGAGCCCGAAGAGCCCGAGCCCGAGGCGCCGGAGCCCGACGATGACGCGGACGCGGCGGCCGGTTGCTGCGACTGCGACGCGGAGGCGCGCCGCGTCGTGTCGCCGATCGGGTCCTCCTGGCGCTGGACCGAGCCCTCGAAATGGGCGCCGGACTCGATGGCGATGGTCTTGTGGACGATGTCGCCCTCGACGCGGGCCGAGGCGGTCAGGCGAACCTTGAGGCCGCGCAGGCGGCCGATGACGCGGCCGTGCACGACCACGTCGTCGGCGACGATCTCGCCCTTGATGGTGGCGTTCTCGCCGACCGTCAGGAGGTGCGCGTGCACGTCACCTTCGACCGTGCCTTCGACCTGGACGTCGCCGGCGGTGATGACGTTGCCCTTGATGGTCAGGTCGTTGGAGAGGAGCGAGGGCGAGGAGCTCGACGTCGCCTGGCCGGACGAGGCCGATTCGCTGGAGTGGCCGGTCTCGGCGGGCTTGGCGGAGGGCGCAGATGTCATGCCTGTGTCCTTGCTCGTGTCCGTGCTGGTGTCGGTGCTTGGCGGGGTTTCGGTGATCTTCGATCTAGAGAACATCCCGGGCGGCCTCGATGAATTTCAGTGGGTTGACGGGTCTGTTGTCGATTCGGATCTCGTAATGGACGTGGGTCCCCGTACTACGCCCGGTGTTCCCCATGTCGCCGATCCGGTCCCCGCGCGCGATGCGCTGGCCGGGTTTGACCCGCGCACGGTGAAGGTGAGCATAAACGGTTTCAAACCCGAACGCATGCCGAATCTTCACGACGTTCCCATAGCCCCTCTGGCGCCCGGCGAAGGTCACGATCCCGTCGGCGGTGGCATGGATCGCGGTGCCGCGCGGGCCCGCGTAATCGACCCCCTCGTGCACCGAGTTGCCGCGCCCCTTGGGGTCGCTGCGCGGGCCGAAGCCGCTGGTGAACCGGCCCGCGACGACCGGCTGGCCGAAGGGCAGGCGGGTGGCGGCGAAGCGCATGAGGTTGACGGTCTCGAGCTCGCGCATCAGCGCGGCGACCCGGGTGTCGCCCTCGTCGAGCGCCGCGGCCGTCGTCTCGTCGAGCGGGCGGAACGGGCCGCCGGCCCCGCTGTGGACGCGCCGTGCCTCGGCGAGGATCCGCTCGAGATCGAGGTCGGAGCGGCTGAAGAGGCTCTCCAGCCCGGCGAAGGTCGCGCGCGCCGCCTCGCCGAGCCGCGAGATCAGGCGCTGTTGCCGGTCCTCGAGATTCCCGAGATCGCCGGAGAGCTCGGCCACCTCCGTGCGGAGCCGCGTGGCCTCGGCGGTGGCGGTGTCGCGCTCGGCGATCACCTTCTCCATCGCGCCGGTGAAGCGCTCGAACGCCGCATCCATGTTGGCCTGCTCGGTCTCGGCCTTCGCCAGTGAGGTCTCGAGCCCGGCCACGCGGCTCTCGAGCGCCGCGATGCGGGCCGCGTCGCTGCGCTTGCCGGCGGTGAGCACTTCGACCTTCTGGCGCAGGACGGCGAGCTCGGTGCGTGCGTCCTGCAGTTCGGCGCCGGCCTCGACGAGGTGCGCCTGCTTCGCGCTGAGCCGCTCGGTCACCGCGTCGCGACGGGCGTTTGCTTGCGCCAGCGCCCCCTCGAGCTCCTGCTGGCGTTCGGCGAGCGCCGCGACGCGGGCCTCGTAGGCCTCACGCGCCGCCTCGAGCCGGGCATCCGGCGTGGCGGGGTCGAAGGCGCGGACCACATAGCTAGCCGTGGCGAAGCCGGTCCACGCCAGCAGGAATG
>JBEPXW010000221.1:0-4253 GCA_041641715.1 Pseudomonadota bacterium | reverse complement strand
ACCACCCAGGACGGGGGCCGCATCCTCGAGCACCTCGCGCACCAGGACACGCACAGCTACACCTACGCGATCGTGCGCAGCCCGCTGCCGGTGGCGCATTACGAGGCGCGGCTCGAGGCGAACACCGCCGGCAAGGGCACAGAGGTCACCTGGAGCGGCAGCTTCACGCCGACCGCAGACGAGGCCGAGAAAGTGATCGCCGGGATCTACGAGGCCGGGCTGAACGCGCTGAAGGAGCGGTTCGGCTGAGGCCGGCTCGGGCAGGCGCCGATAGGCGCGGCGCGAGCTACGCCGCGGCCCTTCCGTCCCCGGGGGCCGCGCGCGCGTCCGCACACACGCCCTTCTTTCGGAGATGGAAGCGATTTCAATAACTTAACGCCCTGCACACTGTGTGCAGAAGCCTTCAGCGGTGCTTGGATCGCTCAGTAACCCGCCGGCACCAGCCGGGCGCGGCCGTTCCGCGAGATTTGCAGGTAAGCCCGCTGCCCGGGCTGGAGTCGCGGCTCCGGGCCCTGGACGATGGTCTTGAGCTCACCGATCTCGTTGCGGAAGACGTACTCCATCCCGACCTGCTCCTTCAGGCCCTTCTCGGCCAGCGCGCCGGCGGTGGCGCCGGCGAGCGCGCCGAGGCCGGTGACGACGACCTGGCTCATGCCGCCGCCGCCGAGCTCGTGGCCGAGATAGCCGCCCGCGGCGCCGCCGATGACCATTCCGGCGTAGTTCTCCTGGAGCTGGTCCTTCTCCTGCACGCGCACGGGCCGGGCGCTCTCGACCACGCCGTGCTCGGTGCGCATCACCTCGCCGGCCTGGACCCCGGTCACCGTGTTGCCGCTGATCTGGCGGGCACAGGCACCGAGGGTGAGACTCGCGGCCAGCGCCGCAGGCAAAAGGATCGCAATCCGGACTCCGGGTCTCATCGCATCACTCCGCTTTTCATCATTGGCCGGCGGGTGGCGCCGGCGTCACGGCCAAAGATGGTGCATCAACGCGCGCGAGGGAAGGGTCCGGCGCCCCGGCACGCGAAATTATGCCCGCGCGAAAATGTGACCCGCGCGAGGCGCGCGATCTTGCCGTGAAACGCCGGGCGGGCTAGTTCCCGGCGATGAGTTGAAGAGGCGACGGGGGCGCCCTCCATGTCCATCCCGCAACAGGGCGGCGGCCCGATCCAGAGCCGGGACGACCTGATCGGCTACTTCGAGTCCGCCTGCAAGCCGCGGGAGGACTGGCGGATCGGCACCGAGCACGAGAAGTTCGGCTACCGCCTCGCCGACCACAAGCCCCTGCCCTATGAAGGCGGCCCGTCGGTCCGGGCCATGCTCGAGGGGCTTGCCGCGCGCTTCGACTGGGAGCCGGTGCGCGAGAAGGGCAACATCATCGGGCTGGCCAAGGACGGCGCGAACATCAGCCTCGAGCCCGGCGGGCAGTTCGAGCTCTCCGGCGCGCCGCTCGAGACCCTGCACCAGACCTGCGACGAGGTGAACGAGCATCTCGCCGAGGTGCGCGAGGTCGCCGACGCGATCGGCGCCGGCTTCATCGGGCTGGGCGCCGCGCCGGTCTGGCGGCATGAGGACATGGACACGATGCCGAAGGGCCGCTACGGCATCATGCGCCGCTACATGCCGACGAAGGGCGGCCGCGGCCTCCACATGATGTACCGGACCTGCACGGTTCAGGTGAACCTCGACTACGGCTCCGAGGCCGACATGGTGAAGAAGCTGCGCGTCGCGCTGGCGCTTCAGCCGGTGGCCACCGCGCTCTTCGCCAACTCGCCCTTCTGGGAAGGCGAGCCGGCCGGGGTCCTCTCCTACCGCGGCTACTGCTGGCTGGACCTCGACCCGGACCGCACGGGGCAGTTGCCCTTCGCCTTCGAGGAGGGGTTCGGATTCGAGCGCTATGTCGACTACGCGCTCGATGTGCCGATGTACTTCGTCTACCGCGACGGGCGCTATATCGACGTCGCCGGCCAGTCCTTCCGCGACTTCCTGGAGGGGCGGCTGCCGGGGCTGCCGGGCGAGACGCCAACCATGTCGGACTGGGCGGACCACCTGACGACGCTGTTCCCCGAGGCGCGCATCAAGAAGTTCATGGAGATGCGCGGCGCCGACGGCGGCCCGTGGCGGCGGCTCTGCGCGCTGCCCGCGCTCTGGGTGGGGCTCCTCTATGACGACGCGGCGCTCGATGCCGCCTGGGCGCTGGCCAGGGACTGGACCGCGGAGGAGCGCGCGCGGCTGCGCGTCGATGCGGCGCGCGCCGGGCTGAAGGCCGAGATCCGCGGGCGCAGCCTGCGGGACCTCGCCCTCGACGTTCTGGCGATTGCCGAGGCGGGGCTGAAGGCCCGCGCCCGGGCGCACGACATCGACAGGGACGAGGCCCACTTCCTGAACGCGCTGAGGGAAATCGCCGAGAGCGGCCGGACCCCTGCGGAGGAGCTGCTCGACCGCTACCACGGCGACTGGGCCGGCGACCTCGACCGGGTCTACGCCGAGTACAGCTACTGAGCCGGACGGCCGCGGCGACAGGCTAGTTGGTCGGCGCCTTCTTCCTGACGCCGAACTGTTGCTCCTCCTGCTCCGCCGACTCCTCCGCGGGCTGCTCGGCTGACTCCCCGGCGTCTTCCTCGGCGGATTCCTCCGCAGGCTGCTCGGCGGGCTGCTCGTCCGGTGCCGCCCCCTGCTCGCTTTCCGCGGGCGCCTCCGCCACGTCGCCATCGCCGGACCCGGAGTCCGGCTCCGCGGCCGTCCCCTCGGACTCCGCCTCAGCCTCGTCCTGCTGCGCGGCGATCTCCTCCTCGGAGAGGCGATATTTGTCGGCGGGGCCCCAGGTCGGCCAGTCCTCCGAGGCACCGATGCCCGGCTCCTCATAGACCTGCACCTCCGAGACGCCGCCACCCCGGAACAGGCAGCGCATACGCACGGTCTTGCCGCTCTTGAGCTTGGCGTCCAGATAAACCGACCTTTGGCTGCGCCGCACCCGGTCGGTGACGTCGCTAAACTCGGCCGCCCCGAATTGCTCGGTAAGCCTCTTGGTACAGTCGTCACTTATCGACTGCGCCCGCGCGCCCGTTGCCAGCGCCACGGAGATCGCGGTGACGGCGATCGCGCCCAGCAGCAGCGCGACTGGGCGGCCGCCCCGGGCCCGGACTGCGTGTCTCATCTCGGCTCTCCTTTCCCGACCGACAGTCGCCGCACCGGCCTCCCGCGCTCCGCGCATCGGCGCGAACGGCGCCGAGGCCACCGGGTGCGTTCTGTTGCGGGAAGTATGCGCCATGCGCGGCGACCCGTCCATTCCCCGAAGCGGCCGAGGCGCTTACGTGACATCTTTCGTGCCCCGTAAGAGACACGTCGCCGTGGTAGACCCGTCAGGACCGCTAGCCGCGCGCCTCGGCCGCGGCGCGGATCTCGCTCAGCGTCTGGCGCGGCGTTATCGCCTCGGCGTCGATGGTAAGCTCGAGGACCCCGCCGCCCGCCTGCCGCGCCCGCTCAAAAGCGCCCCGGAAAGCGTCCGTCTCGCTCACCCGCTCGGCGTGGAAGCCGTATGAGCGCGCAAGCGTCACGTAATCCGGGTTGACTATGTCGGTGCCGCTGACGCGACCGGGATACTCGCGCTCCTGGTGCATCCGGATGGTGCCGTAGGTGCCGTTGTTGAGGATCAGCACGATGGGCAACGCGCCGGCCTGCATCGCCGTGCCGAGCTCGGGCAGGGTCATCTGGATCTCGCCGTCGCCGACGAAGGTCACCACCGTCCGCTCCGGCGCCCAGAGCCGCGCGGCGATGCCAGCGGGCAGGCCGTAGCCCATGGCGCCCGACTGCGGCGCGACCAGGCGCCCGCCGTCGCCGTAGAGCAGGAACTTGTTCGGCCAGACGGTGAAATTGCCCGCCCCGTTGGTGACGATCGCGTCGCGCGGCAGCGTCTCGCGCAGCCCGGCGGCGATGACCCCCATGTCGACCGAGCCCGGCTGTGGCGGGCAGTCGAGTGAGGCCTCGAAGGCGGCGCGCGCCTCTGCCCGCCAGGCGCCCCAGGGCAGGTTGTTCGGCTGCAGGTCCTGCGCCGCGCGGACGAAGGCGTTCACCCCGGCGTGAAGCGCGAGATCCGGGGCGAGGGTCTTGCCGATCTCGGCCGCGTCCGGGTGGACATGGATTAAGCTCTGCCGCGGCTTCGGGATGTCGAAGAGCGTGTAGCCGTCCGTCTCCACCTCGCCGAACCCCGCGCCGATGGCGAGCACGAGGTCCGCCTCGCGGATCAGCGCCTTGGTC
>JBEPXW010000220.1:0-4255 GCA_041641715.1 Pseudomonadota bacterium | reverse complement strand
CGAGCGCCTCGGCGATACGGGCCCCGAAGACCACGGCCTCGAGCAGCGAGTTCGAGGCGAGGCGGTTGGCGCCGTGCAGGCCGGTGCAGGCCACCTCGCCGACGGCCCAGAGCCCTTCGGGCGTGCCGCGGCCGGAGGCGTCGGTGACCACGCCGCCCATGTGGTAGTGCTGGATCGGCGCGACCGGGATCAGCTCGGCGGCGGGGTCGATGCCGGCCTCGGCGCAATGCGCCGCGACGGTCGGGAAGTCCTCGGCGAAGCGCGCGCCGACGGCGGCGCGGGCGTCGAGAAAGACCCGGCGGCCCGCCCGTATGCGCTCGTGGATGGCGCGGGCGACCACGTCGCGCGGGGCGAGCTCGGCGTCCTTGTGGAGCCCAGGCATGAAGCGTTCGCCGGTGTCGTCGACCAGCGTCGCGCCCTCGCCGCGCACCGCCTCGGAGACGAGGGGGGCGGGGTCGCGCTCGATGGCGAGGCCGGTGGGGTGGAACTGGACGAACTCGGGGTCGCGGATGGCCGCCCCGGCCCGGGCTGCGAGGCCGAGCCCCTGCCCCGCCACCCGCGGCGGGTTCGAGGTCACCGCGTAGAGCCCGCCGACGCCGCCCGTCGCCAGCACCACGTCGCGGGCGCGGAAAAGGATCGGCTCGGCCCAGGGGTCGGCGGCGCGACGGGCGAAGACGCCGGCGACGCGGCCCTCGGCGAGGCCGAGGTCGTCCACCTCGAGCCCCTCGACGACGCGGATCGACGGCGAGGCGCGCACGGTCGCGATGAGAGCCTCCATGATCGCCTTGCCGGCGCGGTCGCCCCGGACCCGGACGACGCGGTGGGCCGAGTGCGCCGCCTCGCGCGACTGAACGAAGCGGCCTGCCGGGTCACGGTCGAAGGGGGTGCCGAAGCGGATCAGGTCCTCGATGCACGAGGCGGCCTCGCGGGCGACCGAGAGGGCGACGGCCTCGTCGACGGTGCCGGCGCCGGCGGCCACCGTGTCGCGGGCGTGGTTCTCGGGGCTGTCGCCCTCGGCGAGCGCGGCGGCGACGCCGGCCTGCGCCCAGGCGCTGGAAGCGCCCTCGCCGAGGGGGACGGGGGAGATCACCGTCACCGGCGCCGGCGCTATCTTGAGCGCGGTGAAGAGCCCGGCGAGGCCGGCGCCGACGATCAGCGGGCCGTCCGCCTCGAAGACGGTGTCGTGCCGCGCGGCCATGGTCACCCGGCGAGGAGCTGCGTGACGAGGAGCTCGCCGCAGATCTCCGGGTCGGGCAGGAAGGCGGCGCCGGCGCCGTGCCGTGTCACGCCCGGGTCGAGCAGGTTGCGGCGGTGGCCGGCGGAGTCGAGCCAGCCGTCGACGACACGCTCAGCCGCCCCGGCATAGGTCTGGCGCGGGATCGGCGGCCCGTCCGGCGTGCGCGCGAAGACGCATGCCGCCTGGTCGAGGATGTAGAAGTCCCGCCCCTCGAAGGCGTAGAGGCTGATCCGGGAGAGGTTCTCCGCGACGCGGCTGAACTCGGCGCCGACCTGCCGGAGCCGGTCGCCGGGCGTGCGGCGCCCGTCAACCGGCGACTCGTGGCCGAAAAAGCCGTGCACGGCCATGTCGCCGCTGTGATAGGCGGCGGCGCGGGCGAGGGCCGGATCGTTCGCCAGAGGCGCTAGGCCGCGCTCGCAGCGCGCGGTGCTGGCGGCTTGCAGCACGGCCTCTGAGAACAGCCATTGATCGATGCCCTCCGGCTCGATCGGGCGGGAGAGCGCGGGGTCGGCGGGTGGCCGCGCGGCGCAGGCCGCGGCGACCTCGGGCGACGCGGGGCCAAGCCGGCCGCAGGATACCAGTGCGACAGCCAGCGCGGCGACGAGGGCGGCGCGGCGGAGGGGGCGGGAATCTGGCAACGGAGGGCCTCCGCGGTGGCGTTATGCGCCGCGCCCGGGGCGCCCGGGCGCGGGCGCGGGCCTAGTGCCGGCGCTCCCTGAGCGCGATCATCGCCTCGACGGCGCGGCGGGCGGGCTCGATGTGCGCCTCGGCGACCGTGACCTCCTCGGTCATGGTGTGCAGCGACCAGAGCACGTTCTCGAGCGTGATCCGCTTCATGTGCGGGCAGATGTTGCAGGGGCGGACGAACTCGGTCTCCGGCAGTTCGGCGGCGACGTTGTCGGACATCGAGCACTCGGTGACCATGACCACCTTCTCCGGGCGGTTCTTCCGCACCCAGCCGATCATGCCGGCGGTGGAGCCGGAGAAGTCGGCCTCCTCGATCACCTCGGGCGGGCACTCGGGGTGCGCGATGATGACGACGCCGGGGTCGGCCTCGCGGTAGGCGCGGAGCTCGTCCGGGGTGAAGCGCTCGTGCACAATGCAGGTGCCCTCCCACCAGACGATGCGCTTGGAGCTCTGCGCCGCGATGTTGCGCGCGAGGAAGCCGTCGGGGGTCATGATGACGGTGTCGCCGGGCATGGCCTCGACCACCTCGAGGGCGTTCGAGGAAGTGCAACAGATGTCCGAGGCCGCCTTCACCTCGGCTGTGGTGTTCACGTAGGAGACCACCTTGGCGCCCGGGTACTGGCGGCGCAGGCGGGCGACGTCGGCCGCGGTGATGGACGAGGCGAGCGAGCAGCCGGCGCGGGAGTCCGGGATCAGAACGGTCTTCTCGGGGTTCAGGATCTTCGAGGTCTCGGCCATGAAGTGCACGCCGCACTGGACGATCACGGGCTGGGGCACCTTGGTCGCCTCGATGGCGAGCTGGAGCGAGTCGCCCGAGACGTCCGCGATGCCGTGGAAGATCTCCGGCGTCATGTAGTTGTGGGCGAGGATCACCGCCCCGCGCTCGCGCTTCAGCTGCTCGATGGCGCGGATGTAGGGCGCGAAGCGCTGCCAGTCGGGCTCGGGGACCACGCTGCGGACGCGCTCGTAGCGGTCGCTGGTGTCGCGCGCGGCGGCCTCCGAGGGCTCCAGGTCGTAGGACCGCGCGAGCTGGTCGCGGGCCTCCGCGAGCGGGGTGGCGGCGTTCATCAGCATGGGCCGGGACCTCCGGTTCCGATTATGCTCAGTTTGAGCATATGTAGTGCCCGAAAAAACGCGCACAAGGGCACGGGCTTGCCCCGGGCGCGTCGCTTCCCCGGACGAGGTTAACGTTTCGGGCTTGATCTTTGGCGCGGCCCCGGCGAGGAGTCAAGCCCGAAGGCGGAACGGGACCGCGTGACGCGTGCCGGGTGACGGGCCCGTACCCGCGCCCTGATCTCGGCGGAGCCAGGTCGGGCGCGCGGCCCGAGCGGAGGAGGCGGATGACCGACAGATCGTTGCCGCGGAGCCGCGCCGAATCGGGGGCGGGGGCGGATTTGCTGCCGCCTGACCGCGTCTTCCTCGACGGGTACGTGCGCGAGATCGAGATCGGCGCCTATGCGGAGGAGCGCGGCGTCAGCCAGCGGGTGCGCTTCGACATCCGCCTCGAGGTGGCCACCGGCAACGCGCCGCGCGACGACCGGGTGGGCCGGGTCATCAACTACGACACGCTGATCGAGGCGATCGACACGGCCGCCGCGGGCCCGCGGGTGAACCTGCTCGAGACCTTCGCCGAGCGGCTTGCCCAGCTCTGCCTCGCGGACCCGCGCGCGCTCCGCGTGCATCTGAGGCTCGCCAAGCTCGACCGGCTGGAGGGCGGCGCGACGCTCGGCTGCGAGATCACGCGGGCGCGGACGCCCGAGGCCAACGAGACCGTCTGGTCGCTCGCCGATGAGGTCGAGGATCGCGGCTAGTCGCTGCCTTCCCCGTCGAATATGCGGGCGCAGATTTCGGCGGCGCGGGCCTGGAGGTGGCGGAGGCGGGCGTCCAGCGCCTCGAAGTCCTCGGCCTCCGCGCTCCGCGCCATGACGCGGCGGAGCCCGTCGCCCGCCGTCTCCGGGTCGATCGGGCTGTCGAGGGCGACGCGCTCGATCTGCTGCAGGCGCTGCATGAGGGCGAGCGCCACGCCGAGCGTCTCCGCCTCCTGCGTCCCGATCCAGCCCGCCTCGGCGAGCGCCGGGAGCGCGGCCGCGGCCGAGCGGCAGTCGAGGCCGTGGTAGAGGATGCCGGTCTGGGCGAGGAACTCGATCTCCATCAGCCCGCCGGCGGCGTGCTTCAGCGACCACGGGTTGCGGCGCTCCTTCGCGTGGGCGTCGAGGAGCCTGGCCCGCATCTCGCGCGCCTCCTCCAGCACCCGCTCGTCCCCTTTGCGCGCGTCGAGCGCCGCCCGGATCGCGGCGTCGACCTCCCGGCCGAGGTCGGGGAGCCCGGTGA
>JBEPXW010000219.1:0-4257 GCA_041641715.1 Pseudomonadota bacterium | reverse complement strand
GGAGCGGCTGCGTGATGCGGGCCGGCTCTACGAGTGCTTCGAGACCCCGGCCGAGCTGGAGGTGAAGCGCAAGGCGCAGCTCCGCCGCGGCCGCCCCCCGGTCTACGACCGCGCGGCACTGGCCCTGACGGAGGAGGAGAAGGCGCGGTTCCGCGCCGAGGGCCGGGCGGCGCATCTCCGCTTCCTGCTCGAGCACTGCGAGGTCGTCTGGGACGACATGATTCGCGGGCCCCAGCGCGTCGACGCCGCCAGCGTCTCCGACCCGGTGCTGGTCCGCGGCGACGGGCAGGTGCTCTACACCCTCGCCTCGGTGGTGGACGACGCGGAGATGGGCGTCACCCATGTCGTCCGCGGCGCGGACCACGTCACCAACACCGGCGCGCAGGTGCAGATCTTCGAGGCGCTCGGCGCGGCCCCGCCCGCCTTCGGCCACCACTCGCTGCTGACGGGGCCGGGGGGCGAGGGCCTCTCCAAGCGGCTCGGCGCGCTGGCGCTCGGAGAGCTGCGCGAGGCCGGCATCGAACCGCTGGCGCTGGTGAGCTTCATGGCGCGGCTCGGCTCGGCGCATCCGGTGGAGGTGGCCGGCTCGCTCGACGAGGTGATCGCGGGCTTCGACATCGCCAGCTTCGGCCTCTCGCCGACGAAGTTCGACCCGGAGGAACTGGCCCAGCACAGCGCCCGGACGCTCCGCGCGCTGCCCTACGACGCCGTGAAAGAACGCCTGGAACCCATTGGCGTGCCGAGAGAAATCGCCTCGGACTTCTGGGCCGCCGTCGCCCCGAACCTCGACCGCCTCGCCGACGCCGGGGCGTGGTGGGCGATCTGCCGCGACGGCGCCGAGCCGGCGGTCGCGCCCGAGGACGAGGCGTTCGTCGCCGAGGCCCTGGCGATGCTGCCCCCCCGTCCCTGGGGGCCGGAAAGCTGGCGCGAATGGACCGAGGCGGTGAAGGCGCGCACGGGCCGGAAGGGCCGGGCGCTCTACCGCCCGCTCCGCCTCGCGCTCACGGGCCGCGACCACGGGCCGGAGATGGCGGCGCTGATGCCGCTCCTGCGACACCCTTGACAGGGCCCGCGAAGGCGGGCATTGGAGGCAGCCATGAACACCGCGATCTGCATCATCGGGATCTGCATTAGCCGCTGACATAGTCCGCGGCGGTGTTCGCTCTTCCCTTGCCCTGAGAGAAACGACCGGCCCGCCGCGGCGAACCACGGGGCGCGCGAGCCGACATGACGGATATCCAACTCTACAACACCCGGACGCGGAAGAAGCAGCGCTTCGAGCCGCTGACCCCCGGCAAGGTCCGCATGTATGTCTGCGGGCCGACCGTCTATGACCGTGCCCATATCGGCAACGCCCGGCCGGTCGTCGTCTTCGACGTGCTCTACCGGCTGATGCGCCATGTTTATGGGCCCGACGCCGTGACTTACGTTCGGAACTTCACGGACGTCGACGACAAGATCATCGACCGCGCCCGCGAGACCAAGGGCGCGGACGAGAGCCTCGAGGCCGCCTGCCGCCGCATCACCGAGGAGACCATCGGCTGGTACCACGACGACATGGACGCCCTCGGCGCGCTGCGCCCCACCCACGAGCCGCGCTGCACCGAGTACATCCCCGACATGGTCGCCATGATCGAGCGCCTGATCGCGCAGGGCTGCGCCTACGAGGCCGAGGGTCACGTCCTCTTCGACGTCACGACCTATGCCGACTACGGCAAGCTGGCGCGGCGCTCGCTCGACGACATGGTGGCCGGTGCCCGCGTCGAGGTGGCGCCCTACAAGAGGAACGCCATGGACTTCGTCCTCTGGAAACCCTCGACGCCGGACCAGCCGGGCTGGGAGAGCCCGTGGGGGCGGGGCCGGCCCGGCTGGCACATCGAGTGCTCCGCCATGGCCGAAGCGCTCCTCGGCGAGACCTTCGACATCCACGGCGGCGGCATCGACCTGATGTTCCCCCACCACGAGAACGAGGTGGCACAGAGCTGCTGCGCCAACCATACGGAGGTGATGGCGAACTTCTGGATGCACAACGGGTTCCTGCAGGTCGAGGGCGAGAAGATGGCCAAGTCCCTCGGCAATTTTTTCACGGTGCGGGACCTGCTGGACAAGGGCGTGCCGGGAGAATGGATCCGCTTTGTCCTACTCTCCACACACTACCGCGGGCCATTGGACTGGACGATGGAAAAAGTAGAGGAGGCAGAGAAGACCCTCCGCCGCTGGCGGAAAGTGATAACCAAGGCCGATGGTAGTGCTGAGCCGCATTCTGCGGTCGTCGCCGCGTTGGCAGACGATCTTAATACCCCGCAAGCGATTGCTGAACTCCATCAGTTAGCAGACGAAAATGACGTGAACGTATTACAGGCTTCGGCCCAACTGCTTGGACTCCTTACGGACGACCTCTCGGGATGGGAGACGGAAGAGGCAAGCTTGGCTGAGCTCATTGATAAGTTGCTGATGGAGAGACAGGAAGCCCGCGCAGCCAGGGACTTCAAAAGAGCAGATGAGATTCGCAACGAACTCACTGGCCTTGGTATTACGATCATGGACCAGAAGGGCGGGACAGAGCACGAGATCAGTTGGGGTCGCGTTGCAAATCAAATGATGGTCGAGCGTGGTGAGGTCGAGGGATTCAAGGCGATTGATATCGAACATGCCAGACGATGGTTGCAGAGAAAATTGGAGGCGCTCCAATGACCAAGGAACGCCTCCACCTCTTCGATACCACGCTGCGCGACGGCCAGCAGACGCAGGGCGTGGACTTCTCCGCCTCGGCCAAGACCCGCATCGCCAAGGCCCTCGACGAGCTCGGCATCGACTATGTCGAGGGCGGCTGGCCCGGCGCCAACCCGACCGACTCCGAGTTCTTCCGCGCGCCGCCGCGGCTTACGCGCGCCACCTTCACCGCCTTCGGCATGACCAAGCGCGCCGGCCGCTCGGCCGCCAATGACGACGTGCTGGCCGAGGTCGTCAACGCCGGCACCCCGGCGGTCTGCCTCGTCGGCAAGACCCATGACTTCCACGTCGAGAAGGCCCTCGGCATCACCCTCGACGAGAACCTCGGGAACATCCGCGAGAGCGTGACCCACCTCGTCGCCCAGGGCCGCGAGGCCCTCTTCGACGCCGAGCACTTCTTCGACGGCTACAAGGCCAACCCCGATTACGCCCTCGCCTGCCTCGACGCCGCCATGGAGGGCGGCGCCCGCTGGGTCGCGCTCTGCGACACCAATGGCGGCGCGCTGCCTGGCGAGGTGGGCGAGATCGTCGGCACGGTCTGCCGGCGCATCCCCGGCAGCCATGTCGGCATCCACACCCACAACGACACCGAGCAGGCGGTCGCCAACACCTTCGCCGGCATCGAGGCCGGCGCGCGGCAGGTGCAGGGCACGATCAACGGCCTCGGCGAGCGCTGCGGCAACGCCAACCTCGTCTCGATAATCCCGACGCTGCTGCTGAAGCCCTCATACGCCGAGCGGTTCGAGACCGGCGTCCCATTGGAGGCGCTGCCGAAGCTGCGCACCCTCTCGCTCCTGCTCGACGAGTTGCTGAACCGGCAGCCGAACCGGCACGCGCCTTACGTCGGCGCGGCGGCCTTCGCCCACAAGGCCGGCCTCCACGCCTCGGCGATCGCCAAGGACCCTGCCACCTACGAGCACGTCGCGCCGGAGGCCGTCGGCAACCGCCGCGTCATCCCGATGTCGAACCAGGCCGGCCGCTCGAACCTCGCGCGGCGGCTGGCCGACGCCGGGATCGAGGTCGAGCCCGCCGACAAGCGGCTCGGGCCGCTCCTGGCGCGGGTGAAGGAGCTCGAGGACCAGGGCTTTGCCTACGACTCCGCCGAGGCGAGCTTCGAGCTCCTGGCCCGGCGCTTCCTCGGCCTCGTGCCGAAATATTTCGAGGTCGACCGCTACCGCGTCACCGTCGAGCGCCGCCTCGACCCCGACGAGGGGCCGGTGACCGTCTCCGAGGCCGTGGTCGTGGTGCATGTGGACGGCCAGCGGATGATCTCGGCCTCCGAGTCGGTGGACCCGGTGACCTTCTCCGACCAGGGGCCGGTGAACGCCCTCTCACGGGCCTTGCGCAAGGACCTCGGGCGCTACCAGACCTACATCGACGACATGCACCTCGTGGACTTCAAGGTGCGGATCATCGGCGCCGGGACCGAGGCGACGACGCGCGTGCTGATCGAGAGCGCCGACTCGGGGGGCAACACCTGGACCACCGTGGGCGTCTCGCGGAACATCGTGGATGCGTCCTTCC
>JBEPXW010000218.1:2316-4268 GCA_041641715.1 Pseudomonadota bacterium | reverse complement strand
ATCGGCGGCACCATGGAGGGCGGCTGCGTCGCCCAGGTGATCGAGGCGCGAAACCCGAAGTTCGCCCCCGGCGACTACGTCAACCACCGCTTCGGCTGGTGCACCCACGCGGTCAGCGACGGCGAGGGCGTGCGCAAGCTCGACCCCACCCAGGCGCCGCTCTCCACCAGCCTCGGCGTCCTCGGCATGCCTGGCCTCACCGCCTATGTCGGCCTCAACGAGCACGGCCGCCCGAAGGAAGGCGAGACGCTGGTCGTCGGCGCCGCGACCGGCGCGGTCGGCTCCGTCGTCGGCCAGCTCGCGAAGATCTATGGACTCCGCGCAATCGGCGTCGCGGGCGGGGCGGAGAAATGCGCGTATGCGGTCGAGGAGCTCGGCTTCGACGCCTGCCTCGACCACCACGCCGGCGACGCCGCCGACCTGCGCGAGCGGATCGCGAAGGCCTGCCCCGACGGCGTCGACATCTACTACGAGAACGTCGGTGCCAAGACGCTCGAGGCGGTCCTGCCGCTGATGAACCCCTTCGGCCGCATCCCGGTCTGCGGCATGATCGGCTGGTACGACCTCGGCGGCCTCGGCATGGGCGAGGTGCCCGGCCCCAACCTCCTGCCGCGCGTCTGGCGGACGATCCTTGTCAACCGCCTCGCCGTGCGCGGCTTCATCGTGACGGACCACGCCGACCGTTTCCGCGACTTCATCAAGGAGGTCTCGGGATACGTTCGCGACGGCCGCGTGAAATACCGCGAGCACGTCACCGAGGGGCTGGAGAACGCCCCCGCCGCCTTCCTCGAGATGCTCGAGGGCGGCAACTTCGGCAAGACGCTTGTGAAGGTGGCCGACGCGTAGGGCGGGGTTCACCCCGCCCTACCCCTCCGGCGTCTCGAGCCGGAAGCGGAACGCGTCGCCCTCCGCTGTAACCCGCCCGATCGAGGGCGACGGGAAATGCGCCGGCAGCACCAGGTGGCGGTGCTCCGCGCAGGCGCCGAGGACGCGGCGGCGCGACTCGATCCCCTGCTCGGGGTCGCTGTCGATCATGAACCACCAGTCCGGCCGCGCGCACTGCAGCGGCGAGTGCAGCAGGTCCCCCCACATAACCCCGTGCGTCCCGCGCGACTCGAGGTGCACCGCCACGTGGCCCGGCGTGTGCCCCGGCGTCGGCTCGAGCCGGATCTCGTCGTCGAGCGCGTGGTCCCCCTCGACAAGCTCGGCCTGGCCCGCGCGGATCACCGGCAGGACGTTTTCCTCGTATTGCGGGATGCCCGCCTGCTCGCCCCATTCGACCTCGGCGCGCGAGATGACGTAGCGGGCGTTCGGGAAGGTCGGCACCCAGCGCCCGTCGACCAGCTGCGTGTTCCAGCCCGAGTGGTCGGCGTGCATGTGGGTGCAGAAGACGAAGTCCACGTCCTCCGGCGCGACCCCGGCCTCGCCGAGCCGCCTGAGCCAGCCGCGGTCCGAGCGTCCGGACCAGGAGGGGATGCGCGTGTTGGTCTTGTCGCAGCCGATGCAGGTGTCGATCAGGATCGTGTGCCGCGAGGTGCGCACGAGGTAGGACTGCACCGCCAGGATCGCCATGCCGGTCTCCGGGTCGATGGCCCAGGGCGTGAGCTCGGGGGCGAGCGCGGCGATCCCCTCCGGGTCGGCGTCGGGAAACATCTCGGACGGCATGCGGAAAGGGATCTGCATTTCCATCACGCGCCGCACTTGCATCTCGCCGAGCGGGAAGGGCTCGGGCAGCAGGTTCACGTTCATCTCTCGTCCTCCCTGTCCAGCGCCTCGCGCAGCGCGGTCTTCAGCACCTTGCCGTAGTTGTTCTTCGGCAGCTCGTCGACGAACCGCCAGACCTTCGGCCGCTTGAACCGCGCCATCCGGTCGAGGCAGTGCCGCTCGAGCGCCGCCGCCTCGGCCTCGGCTCCGGCGCGGGGCACGACGAAGGCCACCACCTCCACGCCCCA
>JBEPXW010000218.1:0-2306 GCA_041641715.1 Pseudomonadota bacterium | reverse complement strand
GGCCGACGACGGCGACCTCGGCGACGCCCTCGGCCGAGAGCAGCACCTCCTCGACCTCGCGCGGATAGATGTTTGCCCCGCCCGAGATGATGAGGTCCTTCGACCGGTCCTTGAGCGTCACAAACCCCATCGGGTCCATCACCCCGACGTCTCCCGTCCGCAGCCACCCGTCCCGGATCGTCTCGGCGGTGGCCTCCGGGTTGTCGAAATAGCCGGCCATGACGCAGTCGCTTTTCACGGCGATCTCGCCCGGCTCGCCGTCCGGCAGCGGGTTCCAGCCGTCGTCCACCACCGCCACCTCGGTCGCCGCGCGCGGGAACCCGGCGCTCGCCAGCACTTCGTCGCGGCGCGGCAGGCTCGCGTCGCCATGCATCGCCTTGGTGACGTGGGTGATGGTCATCGGGCACTCGCCCTGCCCGTAGAGCTGGTAGAGCCGCGGCCCGAACAGCGCCAGCGCCCGCTTCAGGTCCGCGAGATACATCGGCCCGCCGCCGTAGCAGAGCGTCTTGAGGCCGGAGACGTCGGCCTCCCCCGCCGCCGCGTGGTTCACGAGCCGCATCACCATGGTCGGCGCCGCGAAGAAGGAGACCTTCTCGTAACGGCCGAGGACTTCGAACACGCGCTCCGGCTCGAAGCCCCCATGGATGAGGTTCGCGGCCCCCGCCATCACGAAGGGCAGCGCGTAGAGCCCTGAGCCGTGGCTCATCGGCGCCGCGTGCAGGCGCGCGTCGCTCGCGCCGACCCGGTCCACATCCGCGAGATAGGCGAGCGACATGAAAGCGAGGTTCCGATGCGTCAGCACCGCCCCCTTGGGCCGCCCGGTGGTGCCGGATGTATAGAAGATCCAGGCCGGGTCCTCCGGCCGGCTCTCCACCCCTTCCACCCGGTCCCCGGCGACCACCGCGTCCCAGTCGCGGCTGCCGGTCGCCACGATCTCCGGCACGCCGGCCACCCCGCCCAGCGCGTCCGCGATCTTCGGCGTCGCGATGCAGAGCGGCGCCCGGGCATTCTCCAGGATCCACGCCATCTCGCGCGAATGGAGCTTGGCATTGATCGGCACCGCCGCCATCCCCGCGCGCCAGATGCCGTAGAGCACCGGCAGGAACTCGGGCGCGTTCTCCATCGCCATGCCGACATGCGCCCCCGGCTTGAGCCCGTGCCGCTCGCGCAGCGCCCCGGCGATCCGTGCCGCCCGGTCCTCGAAGGCCCCGTAGCCCAGTTCGCCGCCGTCCCAGAGGATCGCCGGCGCGTCCGGCGCCCGCCGGGCCACCTGGGCGAGGCCGAGCGAGAGGTTCATCTGACCCGCTCTTTCGGCTCCCCCGTCAGGTTGACGATCATTTTGTCGCGGGGGTGCTGCGCGTAAAGGTCCATGACCCTGGGGTCGTGTCCCGGAATCAGCCGGTCGAGGCTGCCGCCCGCCAGCCGGAAAAGCTGCTCGTGCCCGGCGCAGTAGTCCGGCACGTCGGCGATGGTCGGGAACGGGTTGCCCTTGGTCAGGTTGGCGAAGAAGTGCACCGCGTCGGCCGCCAGCACCACCAGCCCCCGCTTGGTCGTCACCGAGACCGCCTGCAGCCCCCGGCTGTGCCCGCCGACGAAATGCACCGTGATCCCGGGGAAAAGCTCCTCGTCGCCGTCGATAAAGCGCACGCGGCCGGCGTAGTTGGCGTGGACCAGATGGGCCACGTCGTCCGCCTCGAACGAGTTCCGCGCCGCGCGGTAGCGCATGTAGCGCCCGGTGGCGAAGTGCACCTCCTCGTCCTGGATGACGAACTCGGCGTTCGGGAACAGGTCGAGGTTGCCCGCGTGGTCGTAGTGCAGGTGGCTGATGATGACCGTCTCGACCGACTCGGCCTCGACGCCCAGCGAGGCCAGCCCCTCGGTCGGGCAGCGCAGCCAGATGCGCTTTCGCGTCCGCGCCCGCGCCTCGCTGAAGCCCGTGTCGAGCACCACCGTGCGCCCGCCGCCCCGGATGAGCCAGACGAAGTAGTCGAGCGGCATCGGCCCGTCATGCGGGTCCGGCAGCAGGAAATTCTCCCGCGCCTGCCGCTCGGACTCGGCGTACTTGATGGCGTGGATCTCGTAGTTCGGGGTGCTGGTCATGGCTTTGCCGCTCGTTCCGGTGGGGCGCCGAAGGATGCGTAGCGCACTTCGCCGAAGCCGCGCAACGGCGGCGGTTTGCGCCTCCCGTCGCCGCCGCGGTCATCGCCGGGCTCGACCCGGCAATCCGGCGGGCCGGCGACCGCACCCTGGATGCCCCTGTCAAGCCGGGGCATGACGGAACGAGAAAGGGTGCGTCCCTACCCTGC
>JBEPXW010000217.1:0-4273 GCA_041641715.1 Pseudomonadota bacterium | reverse complement strand
TATCTCGGGCGCCGCGCCCTCGAGCTCGCGGGCGCGCGTGGCGCGCTGGCCGCCCTCGAAGTCGCCCATGACGCGGCCGAGCGCGGCGATGTGGCGGACCGCCAGCCGGTGCACGGCGAGCCAGGCGACGCCGAAGGCCAGCACGCCCATGGCTGCCGGGAACAGCACGGCCAGCCAGGTGCGCCGCTGCGCCGCGCTCTCGAGGTTGCTCTGGCTCCAGCTGCCGAGGGCGTGGATGTCGCCGGCATAGATCGGCACCACGGCGTAGCTGCGCTTCTCGCCGTCCCGGCTCGGCCCCGTCACGATTTGCTCGTTCAGCGCCTCCGGCCCGCCGAGGTCGAGCTCGGCCGGCGCCCAGCCCGGATCGCCGAGATCCTCCGCGCCCCGGGCGAAGATGTTGCCGCGCCAGTCCATCAGCGCCAGCCGGAAGTTCTCCTCCTGCTCGGTGGCGCGGGTGAGCGTCTGCAGCAGCGTGACCGGCACGGACAGCATCAGCGTGCCCGCGTGCTCGCCGTCGCGGTAGACCGAGCGGAGCACGTTCAGCACCACGGCGTCGAGCACCGGGTCGTGCCCCGAGAGCTGCACGGAGGAGCGGGGCGCCTCCTGCAGGCTCCAGGTGTCCGGCGACTCGAGGAAGGCGGGACGCCGGCCGCCGGTCTCGCTGGTGCAGGCGATCGCCCCGTCGGGCCGGATGAAGGCGGCGAAGACGTAGCGCGGATCGCCGCCGACGAAGCCGTCGAGCATCCGCGCGCAGGCCCGCCCGCCGCGGCTGATCGGGAGGCCGACCGCAAGGCCCTCGAGCGCGCTGAAGGCCGCGGTCAGCGTGACGCGCCCCTCCTGTGCCGCGAGGCGGGTGCGGTTGACGAGCTCGGTCCGGGCGAGCCGGGTGGCCTCGCGCGCCGTGTAGAGCGCCTCGCCGATGCCGACCGCGCCGATCGGCAGGATCGCGAGCGCCAGCAGCGCCGCGACCCGCATATGTAGGCCGACGCGCCGGCCGAGCGGCTGTCGCCGGCGCGACGACTCCGTGCTCAAGAAGCCTGCCTGGGCGGCTGCGCCGGGGGCGCTTCTTCCTCGGAAACGTCACCCGCCGCCCCGTCGGCGTCGCCCTCCCCGAACTCCAGCATCCCGTCGAGACGCCGGCGCGCACGGTTGACGCGGCTCTTGATGGTCCCGGACGAGCAGCCGCAGACCTCGGCCGCCTCGTCATAGGTGAATCCGACCGCGCCGACGAGCATCAGCGCCTCGCGCTGGTCCTGCGGCAACTGGCTGAGGGCGTGGCGGAAGTTGCCGAGGTTGGCGGCGCCGTCCTGCCGCGGCGTCTCGACGAGGCGCGCGGCGTGGTGGCCCTCGGCGTCCTCGACCTCGCGCTTCACCTTGCGCTTGCCCGAGATGAAGGTATTGCGGAGGATCGTGAACAGCCAGGCGCGCAGGTTGGTGCCTTCCTCGAAGCTGTCGAGCCTGGCCCAGGCGCGCAGGATCGTCTCCTGTACCAGGTCGTCGGCCGCGGCGGCGTCGTGGGTCAGGCTGCGGGCGAAGGCGCGCAGGCCCGGCACCTCGGCGACCAGCCGGTCCTCGAGTGGCTCTCCGCTCATTTTCGGCCCTGCTTCCTGATCTCTTTCAACAGGTCGGCAAGCTTGTCGGGCAGCGGCTCCCGGAGCGTCTCGTCATAGACACGCTTCAGGTTGCGCTCGATCTGGCCGCGCCTGGTCCGATCGCCTCCGGTCCGATCGCCTCCGGTCCGGTCGCGCCCCGTCTCGCTCGCGCGCTTTCCGGTCTTATCGTCCGGCTTCGCCATTGCCCTTACTTTCGGTCTCGCTACCTGCATCTGCGCAGAGAACGCCGCACAACCGGCTATTGTTCCCGCCGGCGCCGTCATTATAGTCCGCCGTGCAGATCAGCATAGGGAAAGACGCATGTCTGACTCCACCAGCGGCGACCTCTCGGACGCCATCGCACGGCAGCTTCCCTATCTGCGCCGCTTCGGGCGGGCGCTGACGGGCAGCCAGTCGGCCGGCGACGGCTATGCGGCGGCGACGCTCGAGGCGATTCTGGCCGACCGCTCGGTGATCGACGAATCGGCCGAGCCGAAGGAGGCGCTGTTCCGGGTCTTCCACGCGATCTGGTCCAGCTCCGGCGCCAAAGTGGCCGAGCCCGGTGATTCGGAGGGGCCCCTCGCGGCCAGGGCGCAGGAGCAGCTCAAGGCCCTCGCCCCGGCCGCGCGGGTCGCGGTGCTGCTCGGCAGCCTCGAAGCCTTCGACACCGCGGCGGTGGCTCGGATCATGCGAATCCCGGAGGACGAGGCGGAAGGGCTCATCGCGGCCGGCTGGGCGGAGATGGACCGCCAGCTTGCGGCGCGCGTCCTGATCATCGAGGACGAGCCGGTCATCGCGATGGACCTCGAGTCGATCGTCGAAACCCTCGGCCACAGCGTCGCCGCCGTGTCGGACACCCGCGAGCGCGCGGTCGAGGCGGCGATGGCGGAGAAGCCGAATCTGGTGCTGGCGGACATCCAGCTCGCCGACGGCTCCTCGGGCATCGACGCCGTCAACGAGATCCTCGCCGCCTTCGAGGCGCCGGTCATCTTCATCACGGCCTATCCCGAGCGCCTCCTCACCGGCGAGCGGCCCGAGCCGGCCTATCTCATCACCAAGCCTTTCAAGGAGGAGCAGGTCCGCGCCGCCATCGGCCAGGCGCTGTTCTTCGGCAGCGTCGTCGACGACGTCTGAAGGCGGTGGCGGTCGCCGTGCGGTGCGCGCCGCGCCGCACGAGCGGGCCTTCCAACGGGATTCTGTATATATGTCAATGAGTTAAACCCCTTCGCACGCGTGCGAAGGCCTGTGCACCGGCCAGCGGGCGGATGGCGCCCGGCGGCGGGCCGACTCAGGCGACGCTGCCGAGGTGGCGCAGCGGCCGGCCCGGCGCCAGCCGGTCGGCGGCGGCGACGATCGAGTCGGTGTCGATTCCGTGGTGGCGGTAGAGCTCGTCGACGGTCCCCGTCTGGCCGAAATGCTCGACCCCGAGCGGCACCGTCCGGTGGCCGTGCACCGCGCCCAGCCAGCCGAGCGTCGCCGGGTGCCCGTCGATCACCGTGATCAGCGTGCAGTGCCGCGGCAGGCCGGCGAGCAGCCGCTCGACATGGCAGGTGGCCTCCGCCTGGCCGCGCTTGCGCGCCCGCTGGGCGGCGGTCCAGCCGGCGTTCAGCCGGTCGGCCGAGGTCACCGCGAGGACGCCGATGTCGCGCCGGTCCTCGCCGATCCGCCCCGCCGCCGCGATCGCCTCGGGCGCGACGCAGCCCTGGTAGGCGATGACCACCTCGGCGTTCGGGCCCGGCTCGCGCCACCAGTAGGCGCCGTCGATCACCCCGCGCGTGAATTCCGCGTCCGCGCGCCGGGGCGGCTGCTCGAGCGGCCGGGTCGAGAGGCGGAGATAGACCGAGCCGCCGGTCTCGTCGCGGAGCCAGGTGCGCTCGCTCGGGTCGCCCTCGCCACTCCGCTGCAGGTAGTCGAAGGCCCAGTCCATGATGACCGAGAGCTCGTCGAGGAAGGCCGGCTCGAAGGCCGCGAGCCCGTCCTGGCTCATGCCGATCAAGGGCGTGCCGACCGACTGGTGTGCGCCCCCCTCGGGCGCCAGCGTCACGCCCGAGGGCGTGCCAGCCAGCAGGAACCGCGCGTCCTGGTAGCAGGCGTAGTTCAGCGCATCGAGGCCGCGGACGATGAAGGGGTCGTAGACGGTGCCGACCGGGATCAGCCGCTCGCCGAAGAGCGAATGCGAGAGGCCGGCGGCGCCCAGCAGCAGAAAGAGGTTCATCTCGCCGATGCCGAGCTCGATATGCTGGCCCGTGCGCCTGAAATGCCATTTCTGCGCCGAGGGCACCCGCTCGTCGCGGAAGGTATCGACGATTTCGTCGCGGGCGAAGAGGCTGCGCCGGTTCACCCAGGGGCCGAGATTGGTCGAGACGGTGACGTCCGGTGACGTCGTCACGATCCGGTCGGCCAGGGGCCTGTCGGAGCGGGCCAGCTCGTCGAGGATCTTGCCGAACCCCGCCTGGGTCGAAAGGGTCTCGTCGTCGAGCCGGACCGGCCCCGGCGTCTCGACCCGCGCGGCCTCGCGGCGGCGCGGGTACTCGGCGAAGAAGGGCACCCCGGCCAGGAACCGCTCGAGCGACTCCGTATCATTGAGGCCGGCGAGGCGGTCCCATTCCCGGCCCTCCGGGATTCCCATCTGGCGCTGGAACGCGGCCATCTGATCGCGGGTCATCAACCCCGCGTGGTTG
>JBEPXW010000216.1:0-4317 GCA_041641715.1 Pseudomonadota bacterium | reverse complement strand
GAGGGCATGCTGGCGGTGGCGCGCCGCCTCGCGCCGGGGATCGACTGGCGGGCGGGGGCGGCGGAGGCGCTGCCCTTCGACGACGCGGCCTTCGACGCGGTGCTCTGCCAGTTCGGGCTGATGTTCTTCGAAGACCGCGCGGCGGCGCTGCGCGAGATGTGGCGGGTGCTGGCGCCCGGCGGGCGGCTGGTGGTGGCCACGTGGGACGCGCTGGAGACCTCGCCGGGCTACGCGGCGGCGGTGGACCTCCTCCGGCGGCTCTTCGGCGACGAGGTGGCGGCGGCGCTGGAGGCGCCGTTCGTGCTGGGCGATCCGGCGGCGGTCACGACCCTCTGCGACGCGACCGGCATCCCCGGCGCGCGCGTCGAGACGCGGGAGGGGACCGCGCGCTTCCCCTCGGTCGCGGACTGGATGCACACCGACGTGAAGGGGTGGACGCTGGCCGGGCTGATCGACGAGGCGCAGTACGCCCGGCTGCGCGCCGCTGCCGCGGACGAGCTGGCGCGCTTCGCCGGCCCGGACGGCCGGGTGGTTTTCGCCGCGCCCGCCCATTTCGTGACGGCGGAGAAGCCGGCCGCCTGACGGCGCCGGCTTGACCTTCGTCAAGGCGACGGCGCGCCGGAAGCCCGAATCTCGCGGCGTGCCCCTCGGGCCGGGCGCGGTCTCCGAGTGGGGATTGCGGCGCGGCCGGGGGAAAGGGCGGTGCGGGCAGGCACGCCCGCGTGACCGGAGATTCGGAATGCGTCACGGGACAGGCCGGATTGCGGGCGTGCTGGCGGCGGCGCTGATGTTCGCTGCCGTCGCCGTCGCCGAGGAGAAGACGGAACCGGTCGGGCCGAAGCTGCCCGAGAAGCTGAGCGACCTGCTGCTCCGCGAGATGAACGCGGTCTACGCCGCGACCATGGACATCCTTGACGCGCTGGTCCGCGGCGACGACGCTCGCGTCGCAGAGCAGGCGCAGGCGATCCACGACAGCTTCATCCTGAAGCAGGAGATGACCGAGGCCGACCGCGAGGCTCTGCGCGCCGCCGTGCCGGCGGCTTTCGTCGAGCGCGACCGGGCTTTCCACCAACTCACCGGCGCGCTGGCGGCGGCGGCGCGAGCGGGCGACAGGGCGCGCCAGCTCGAACTCTTCGGCGAGGTGATTGCCGCCTGCGGCGGCTGCCACCAGCGCTACGCCACCGACCGCTTCCCCGGCTTCGTGGAGGAGTAGGGCCGTTTTCCCGGCGATACGGACTCTCGCCATGCCCCGCCCATGCCGGCGCATCCGGATGCCAGCCCGCCATGGCGGATTCCCGGATTTCCGGGTCACGCCCGCGCATGACCAGCACTTGCGAGCCGCCGTTCAGCTCCTGACGAGCGAGACGAAGTCGTCCACCTCCGCCTCGGTCGTCTCAAAGGAGGTGACGAGGCGGACGATGTAAGGCGTGTCGTCCGGGCCCTCCTCGGCCTGGCCGGCGCGGAACGGGTAGTAGCGCGCGCCTGCCGCCTGAAGGCGGCGATGCAGGCCGAGCGGGATCTCGGCAAAGATGATGTTGGCGTCCACCGGGCTGAGCACGCGGCAGCCCGGCGCGGTGCGCAGCCCCTCGGCGAGCCGGGCGGCGAGCGCGTTGGCGTGAGCGGCGAGCTCGAGCCAGAGGCCGTCGGCGAGCCAGGCCTCCATCTGGGCGGCGACGAAGCGCATCTTCGAGAAGAGCTGGCCGGCGCGCTTGCGCCTGAGCGCCAGCTCGCGGGCCCTGGCGGGGTCGAAGAGGACGATTGCCTCGGCCGCCAGCGCGCCGCATTTCGTCGCGCCGAGCGAGAGGACGTCGACCCCCGCCTTCCACGACGCCTCGGCCGGGGTGCAGCCGAGCCGCGCCACGGCGTTGGCGAAGCGAGCGCCGTCCATGTGGACGGGGAGGCCCGCTGCGCGGGCCTGGTCGGTGAGCGCGCGAAGCTCGTCGAGCCTGTAGACCGCGCCCATCTCGGTCGCCTGCGTCACCGAGAGCGGCCCGGGCTGGACGTTGTGCACGTCGCGCGGCGCCGTCGCGCGGATCTTCCGGGCGAGATCGTCCGGGTCGATCTTCGCCGCCTCGCCGTCAAGGAGCGTGATCTTCGCGCCGCCGGTAAAGAACTCCGGGGCGGCGCACTCGTCCTCCTCGATGTGGCTCTCGGCGTGGGCGTAGATGGTGGCCCAGGGCGGGCACAGGCAGGCCAGCGCGAGCGCGTTCGCTGCCGTGCCGGTGGAGACCAGGAAGGCGCGCGCCTCGGGTGCCTCGAAGACCTCGCGGATGCGCGCCTCGAGGCGGCGCGTCACGTCGTCGTTGCCGTAGGCGGCGGCCGGGCCCTCGCCGGCGCGGGCCAGCGCCTCGAGGATCGCCGGGTGGGCGCCGGCGGCGTTGTCGGAGGTGAAGAACACTAGAAATCCTCGTCCGTCACGTGGTCCTCGAGCTCGTCCTCGAACACCTCGTATTCCGGCACCACCTTGCCGCGCAGCGAGATGCCCGCGCGGTGCACCGACTCCGGGTCGCCGGAGACGAGCGGGTGCCAGTCGTGGAGCGGCTTGCCCTCGTGCAGGAGCCGGTAGGCGCAGGTCTTGGGCAGCCAGCTCGCGACGCGGGGCAGCCGCTTCGCCGTCAGCACGACGCAGCCGGGCACGAGATGGCGGCGGTGCTCGTAGTTGCCGCAGCGGCAGGTGGCGTCGTCGAAGAGGCGGCAGGCGACGTCGGTGTATTGCACCTCGCCGCTCTCGGCGTCCTCGAGCTTGATGGCGCAGCAGCGGCCGCAGCCGTCGCAGAGCGCCTCCCACTCCTCGCGCGTCATCTCGGCGAGCGGCACGCGCTCCCAGAAGCGGGGGCGGAGCGTGTCCTTCCTCTTCGGCGGACGGTTCATTGCGGTCCCCTTGGCCACAACATCAGCGCGACGCGGCCGAGCCGGGTGGCGGGCGCCTCGCGGGCGACGACCAGCGCCACCGGCACGCCGGTGAGCGTCAGTAGCACGAGAATCTCCTTGGGCGCGAGGCCGAGCGCGAGCATGGCCCCGGTGACCACGGCCGAGAGCACCATGAAGGTGGCGTCGACCACGTTCGAGGCGGCGATGTAGCGCGCCCGCCGGTGCTCGGGCGCCTCTGCCTGCAGCACGGCATTGAGCGGCGTGACGTAGAGCCCGGCGAAGGCGGCGATGAGCACGAAGTCGAGCGTCAGCCGCCAGCCGGTGGCCGAGGCGAAGAAGGCGGCGCGGTTGATGAGCTCGGGCGGCGCGGCGAGCGGCCGGGCCGGCGTGGCGAGCCAGAGCTCGACCGCCATCACGGCGAGGCCGAGCGCGCCGGCAGGGGCGAGCTTCAGGCTGACTTCGCCGCGGCCGAGCCGCTCGACGAGCAGCGCGCCGATGGCGACGCCGACCGAGAAGGCGGTGAGAAGGACCGTCAGCACGCCCTCGTCGCCGCCGAGGGCGTTGCGCGCATAGGCCGGCATCAGCGAGAGGAAGGTGGCGCCGAGGAACCAGAACCAGGAGATCAGCAGGATCACCCGGAACGCCGCCTCGTGCGCCGCGACGAGGCGGACGAGCTGCCAGATCGCGCGCGGGAACACCCAGTCGACCGGCTGCAGCGCGCCCGAGGCCGGCACCGGCGGCGTGAAGAGGCTGGCGAGGAAGCCGGCCAGCGCCACCGCGACGACGAGGGCGGAGACGATGGTGACGCCGCGCTCGGTCAGGATCAGCTCGGTGCCGAGGATCGTGCCGAGCAGAATGGCGATGAAGGTCGAGCCCTGCACCAGCCCGTTGCCGCCGAGGAGCTCGCGCCGGTCGAGATAGTGCGGCAGCACCGAGTACTTCACCGGCGCGAACACGGCCGACTGCGCCCCCATCAGGAACAGCACGAAGTAGAGGAAGTGGATGTTCTGCGTCCGGTAGCCGATCACGGCGAGGAGCATCACCACGACCTCCCACGCCTTCACCCAGCGCATCATGCGCGCCTTGTCCATCCGGTCGGCGATCTGGCCTGCGGTGGGGGTCACGATCGCGAAAGGCAGGATGAAGAGCGCCGAGGCGACCACCCCGAGCGTCGCCACGTCGACCCCCACACGGTCGGCGAGCCGGTAGGTGACGAGCGCGATGAAGGCCTTCTGGTAGACCTGGTCGTTGAAGGCGCCGAGAAACTGGACGACGAAGAGCGGCAGGAAGCGCCGGGTCCGGAGCAGCGCGAACTGCTGGGCGGCGGGCGCGGCCATCGCCTAGTCCGGGATGCGCGCATGGGCGAGGCGGTGGCGCGCCAGCGCCGCGTCCTCGTGCATCTGCGCGACCAGCGCCTCCGGCGTGTCGAAGCGGGCCTCGGGGCGG
>JBEPXW010000215.1:0-4320 GCA_041641715.1 Pseudomonadota bacterium | reverse complement strand
GGCGCTCGATCCATTGCCGCGAGTCTCTGAGCGAGCTGACCACGGCGGTGGCCATGTCGATCTGCGACGACAAGGCGGTGACCCGGCGTGTGGTGGAGCGCGCCGGGGTGCGCGTCCCCGAGCAGGCCGACGCGGGCGACGGCGAGGCCGTGGCGACCTTCCTCGAGCGCCACGGCTCGGTCGTCGTCAAGCCGGGGCGCGGCGAGCAGGGGCGCGGCGTCTCGGTCGGCCTGACCACCGTGGAGGAGGTCGAGGCGGCGGTGGCCGAGGCGGCGAAGCTGTCCGACCACGTCGTGGTCGAGGAGCTGGTCGAGGGCCAGGACCTCCGTCTGATCGTCATCGACTACAAGGTGGTCGCCGCCGCCATCCGCCGCCCGGCCCACGTCATCGGCGACGGGGTCAACACCATCCGCAAGCTGATCGAGGCGCAGAGCCGCCGCCGCGCCGCCGCCACCGGCGGCGAGAGCCGGATTCCCTTCGACGCCGAGACCGAGCGCTGCGTCCACGGCGCGGGCCACGGGCTTGACGACGTGCTCGAGGAAGGCAAGGAACTAGCGGTGCGCAAGACCGCCAACCTGCACACGGGGGGAACGATTCACGACGTGACCGACGAGACGCACCCGACGCTCATCAAGGCCGCCATCGACGCCGCGCGCGCGATCGAGATCCCGGTGACCGGAATCGACTTCGTAATCCGAAGCCCGCGCGAGCCGGACTACGCCTTCATCGAGGCGAACGAGCGGCCCGGCCTCGCCAATCACGAGCCCCAGCCGACGGCCGAGCGGTTCATCGACCTGCTCTTCCCCCTCTCAATCCCGGCGGCGGCGCGGATCGCCTCGCACTAAGGTCAGAAAGCAGAAAAGCAGAGGAAGCATGGCTCGGCTGGCAATCGACATCGACTATCTGCGCGCGCGCCTCGCCGCCCTGCTCGCCATCCCGAGTCCGAGCGGCTATACGGATGTCGTCGTGCGCCATGTCTGCGAGGATCTGGAGGCGCTCGGCATCGAACCCGAACTGACCCGGCGCGGCGCCATCCGCGCCCGCATGCCGGGGGCCAAGGAGCAGCCATCGCGCGCCGTCGTCAGCCACCTCGACACCCTCGGCGCCCAAGTCAAGGCGCAGAAGCCGAACGGGCGGCTGGAGCTCGTGCCGATCGGCCACTGGTCGGCGCGCTTCGCCGAGGGCGCGCGCGTCACCGTCTTCAGCGACCGGGGTGCCTACCGCGGCACCATCCTGCCGCTCAAGGCCTCGGGCCACACCTTCGGCGACGAGGTCGACACGCAACCCGCCGGCTGGCGGCATGTCGAACTGCGCATCGACGCCTGGTCCTACGGGCCGAACGACCTGCGCCGGCTCGGCATCGACGTCGGCGATATCGTCGCCGTCGACCCACAGCCGGAGTTCCTCGACAACGGCTTCATCGTCTCGCGCCATCTCGACGACAAGGCGGGTGCGGCGGTGATGCTGGCCGCGATCAAGGCGCTCGTCGACGGCGGGGAGCCCCCACCGGTGGACGTCTTCTGGCTGTTCACCATCACGGAGGAGATCGGCCACGGCGCCTCGTCGATCCTCGCCCATGACATCACCTCGATGGTGACAATCGATAACGGCACCGCGGCGCCCGGGCAGAACTCGGACGAGTTCGGCGTTACCATCGGCATGGCGGACCAGACGGGGCCTTTCGACTGGCATCTCACCCACAAGCTGGTCGAGCTCTGCCGCGAGAACGACATCCGATTCCAGAAGGACGTGTTCCGCCATTACCGGTCGGATTCGGCCTCGGCCATCGAGGCGGGGGCGGACGTGCGCACGGCGCTGGCCTGCTTCGGCGTCGACGCCTCGCACGGCTACGAGCGCATCCACATGCACGCGCTGCGTTCGCTGGCCGAGCTCGCCACCGCCTACGCCAACAGCCCGGTCGAGATCAGCCGTGACGCCGAGGAGACCGCCTCCGGCCTCGAGGGCTTCACCAGCCAGCCGATGGAGGAGGCCGACCAGCGGCTCTCGCCCGAGGCGGACCCGAACCACCAAAAGCGGACGGAGAAGGGCTGAAGCGCGGGGGTTTGCGGGCAGGATCCCGACGGGCTGGCGCGGCGGGCTTGCCGCGGGCTGCGATCCGAAGCAGTCTCGCGGGCGAGGAGGAGGAGCCCATGCCGCAGCCCTGCATTATCGCCGTCGCCATCACCGGCTCGGTGCCGCAGAAGTCGAACAACCCGGCCGTCCCGATCACCATCGACGAGCAGGTCGAGTCGACCCACGAGTCCTTCGAGGCGGGCGCCGCCCTCGCGCACTGCCATGTGCGCAAGGACGACGGCACACCCACCTCCGACCCCGAGCGATTCGCCCGCCTGATGGAGGGGATCCGCAAGCACTGCCCCGGCATGATCGTCCAGCTTTCGACCGGGGGCCGCTCGGGCGCGGGCAAGGAGCGCGGCGGCATGCTGCCGCTCCGGCCGGACATGGCCTCGCTCTCGGTCGGCTCCAACAATTTCCCGACGCGCGTCTACGAGAATCCGCCCGACCTCGTCGACTGGCTTGCCGAGGAGATGCTGAAATACGGGGTGAAGCCCGAGATCGAGGCCTTCGATCTCAGCCACATCTTCCAGGCCGTCAAGATGGCGGGCGAGGGCAAAATCAAGGGCCCGCTGCATGTCCAGTTCGTCATGGGCGTGAAGAATGCGATGCCGGTCGACCGCGAGGTGTTCGATTTCTACGTCCGGACCGTCGAGCGCATCGCCCCCGACGCCACCTGGTGCGGGGCGGGCATCGCGGCGGGGCAGATCCTGCTCAACGAGTGGTCGATCGCTGCCGGCGGGCACACCCGCACCGGCCTCGAGGACAATGTCCGGATCGACCGCGAGACGCTCGCCCCCTCGAACGCCGCCCTGGTGCGCCGCGCCGCGGAGCTGTGCGAGAAGTACGACCGTCCTGTGGCCAGCTGGCGGGAGGCGCGCCGCATCCTGGGCCTCCCCGAGCCAGCCTGAAGGCGCGGGATGGGTGGCTACGGTGCGGGCCGGGTCCACGAAGTGGCCGCCTCAAAGAAAAGAGACGGCCACCCACGCGACAATCGAGGCACGCATACGAAAGCACACACTCCGCCGCCCGGCGTCTGAGGGACAGGGTCGGACGGCAAGATGACTTTAACAAAATGAAAATGGAAAAATCGTGGCGGGGAGAGGGCCGATTTTTCTTTGAAACGAAAAATTATGTAGGTCTATTTTAATTAAAATTAAGATATAAAGAAGTATTGGCAATGGCGGAATCCGGGCGGACGCTGCCCATGCCCTTGTGGCCGGCGGTGGCCTTCCGCCGCCATGGGGTTGCCTTGAACACCAAGGGGCGCGGACCGTGTCGCGAGCAGAACGCGCCGGAACCTCACAGGAATGCTGGATGCTCGCGCGGGCCGGGGCATGATACGACTCTGCAAAGCCGGAACGTTACGCTAGCGGGCACCGAATCCGGTGCACACCACCAGGACCGTCCGCCAGAACACGTAGAACTCCATCCCCGCGCCGCTGTTGCGGATGTAGTGCAGATCGAGCTGGGTCTTGGCGATGGTCGCGTCGACGCCCTCGGCGTAGCCGCCATCGACCTGGGCGAGGCCCGTGATTCCCGGCAGCACCATGTGGCGCTGACGGTATCCCGGAATGGTGTCGAGGTAGTGGATCGCGTGCTCCCAGTAATCGGGGCGCGGGCCGATCAGACTCATCTGCCCGGCGAGTACGTTGAAGAACTGCGGCAACTCGTCGATGCGGCTGCGGCGCAGGAACCGGCCGAGCGGTGTGATGCGGTCGGACTCGAGCGGGTCGTCCGGGCCGCGCGCGATATCGTCGGCCGGGTGCATGGTCCGGAACTTCACCGCCGAGAACGGGCGGCAGTCCTGCCCCATGCGCGTCTGGACGTAGAACAGCCGGCCGGGATTCCAGACGGGGTTGATCAGGAGGAGCGTGAGCGCCGCGACGCCGACAAAAGGCAGTGCCAGAAGCGAGATGATCACGTCGAACAAGCGCTTGCCCGCGAGAAAGGTCGCTGATTTCGGCTGGTCGATGCCCGGGATGTCGCACCGTGGTGCCGGGCTCACCGCCACGTCAACGTCGAGTCTGTGGATACGATTGTTCATTCCCTCACCGTGCCAGATACGCATTACGCCACGCTGATATTGACCCGCCGCGTCGACCCCGTTGCGGGACGCGGCCAGCCACTGATCCGTCGAAAGATCGTTCCCTTGACTGCGGGCTGTCCTCCCTTTTTGACCGCCCCGCGCCGGGAACTCCTCGTGGCGCAGGACGAGTTTCTGTCTGCGATGAATTAATCAATTCT
>JBEPXW010000214.1:0-4353 GCA_041641715.1 Pseudomonadota bacterium | reverse complement strand
ATAGACCCAGCCATAGGCGTGGCCGCCGACCGCCTGGTAGACCGGGCAGTGGTTCATGCAGGCGCCGCAGCGGATGCAGCGCAGCATGTCCTGGAACTCGGCGCCGACCATGCCCGAGCGGCCGTTGTCGAGGATCACCACGTGGTACTCCTCCGGCCCGTCCGGGTCGCCCTCGCGGCGCGGGCCCGAGGAGAAGGTGGTGTAGACAGACATCTCCTGCCCCGTGGCGGAGCGGGCGAGGACGCGGAGCACCGTGGCCGCGTCCTCGAGCGTCGGCACGATCTTCTCGATCGAGGCCATGACGATGTGGACGCGGGGGAGCGACTGCGAGAGGTCGCCGTTGCCCTCGTTGGTGACGATGACCGACTGGCCGGTCTCGGCGACCAGCAGGTTGGCGCCGGTGATGCCGACCTCGGCCTGGAAGTATTTCTCGCGCAGCACGCCGCGCGCCTCGGCGAGCAGGCTGCGGAGGTCGCCGAAATGGCGGTTCCGGTCGAGGTCGATGTGGTGCTCGCGGAAGGCCTTCTCGATCTCCGGCACGGTGACGTGGACGGCGGGCGCGATGATGTGGCTCGGCGTCTCGTGGCGGAGCTGGATGATGTACTCGCCGAGGTCGGTCTCGACCGGCGTGATGCCGTTCTCCTCGAGGAAGTCGTTGATCCCGCATTCCTCGGAGATCATCGACTTGCCCTTGTTGACGGTCTTCGCGCCGGCCTCGCGGCAGATGTCGAGGACGATCTTTTGGGCGTCCTCCGCCGTCTCGGCCCAGTGGACCTGCGCGCCGTGGGCCCTGGCGTTCTCCTCGTAGCGCTCGAGGTAGAGGTCGAGACTGGCGAGCGTGTGGTTCTTGAGGTCGCGGGCGGCGTCGCGCAGCGCGTCGAACTCGGGCACCGCGGCGGCGGCCTTGGCGCGCTTGTCGATGAAGCCCGAGCGGGCGTGGCTCATCGCCGACTGGATGTTCTCGTCGGCGAGCGCGGCCTTCGCGTTCTCCTTGAACCGGGGGGTTGTGGACTCGTGCATGGGGGTTCAGCGCTCGCCGATCGGGGGCGTGTCGACGTCGCCGGCGAGCACCTCGACGACGTGGCGCGTCTCGACCTGCCTGCCCTCGCGCGAGAGCTTGCCGGCCATGTTCATCAGGCAGCCGAGGTCGCCGGCGAGCAGCAGCGTGGCGCCCGTGCCGGCGATGTCGTCGGCCTTGTTCGAGACCATCTTGTTGGAGATGTCCGGGTACTTGACGCAGAAGGTGCCGCCGAAGCCGCAGCAGACCTCCGGCTCCTGCATCTCGGCGATCTCGAGGCCCTCGACCGTGGCGAGGAGCTTGCGCGGCTGGTCCTTGATGCCGAGGGAGCGCAGCCCCGAGCAGGAGTCGTGATAGGTGGCCCTGGCCGGCCAGCTTGCGGCGACGCGCTCGACGCCGAGGACGTCCCAAAGGAAGCTGACGATCTCGTGGGTGCGGTCCGCGAGGTCCTGCGCGCGGCCCTCCCAGTCGGCGTCGCCTGCGAAGACCCCGGGGTAGTCCTTGATGACTGTGGCGGCGCAGGAGCCCGAGGGGACGACGACGTGGTCGTAACCCGCCATCGCCTCGATCATGCGCCTGGCCAGCGCCTTCGTGCCCTCGCGGTCGCCCGAGTTGAAGTTCGGCTGGCCGCAGCAGGTCTGGGCCGGCACCTCGACCGTGCAGCCCGCCTCCTCGAGGAGCTTCGCGGAGGCGAAGCCGACCGAGGGGCGGATCATGTCGACGAGGCAGGTCGCCAGGAGGGCGACCCGCGGGCCGCCGTCGCTGCGGGGGGCGTTCTCGGTGGGCTCGGGCACGGGTCTTCGCTCGCCTGCGGGTCTCGGTCGGACGGTGATAGCGCCCGCGGACGGCGCGGACAAGCGTTAGCACCCCGCGCCCGCTCGGGGCGCGCGGAACTGCGGGCCGACGCCCGCGTCAGGCCGCTCGCGTCAGGTCGACGGGGACGGCGGCGGCGGGGGCGGCGTCTCGGCGGTCTGCTGGTGCTTCATCGAGCCCGAGCAGCCTCCGCCCGCATAGGCGGCGCCGGTGAAGGCGACGAGGCCGAGCGTCGCGACGGCGAGAACAAGCGACTTCATGAGCGAGTCTCCTTCTCTCAGCGCGGGCAGTATACACGGGAAGGCGCGGCGCGCGAAGGGGGCGCTTGTGCCAACGCCGCGCATCGGGGGGCGCCGTGCCGGCGCGCCCTCCGGTCGCAGGTGGAAATACGGTATTCATATCAATAACTTGCAAAATCGATCCTGCCGCGCCGGGGTGCTTGACACCCCCGGAAGCCCCCCGTATTGTCCGCCGCGTCTTCCGCCGGGGACCGCTTCATTCGGGGCGCCCGTTCCCGGTGTCAGCCGCGAGGTGCCTGGCCATGGGCGCGCCCCAGAACTGGTCCGCCAAGCTCGACGAGCTCGAGAAGCGGATCCGGGCGGCCCGCGAGGGCCGGAAGCCGAAGCGGCGGAGGATCCGAGGGGAGTTCACCGCGGCCCACATGGCCTGGCGGATGACCCTCGAGCTGGTCGTCGGCGGCCTGATCGGCGCGGCGATGGGATGGGGGCTCGATGTGCTCTTCGACACGCGGCCCGTCTTCCTCATCGTGTTCGTGCTGCTCGGCATGGCGGCCGGGATCAGGACGGCGCTGCGCTCGGCCGAGGAGCTGAGGGACAGCCAGCGGGCCGAGGAGGCCGCGGAGCGGGACGAGACCAAGGGCTGAGGCGCCGGAACCCGGGCGAACGGGACACGGCGGGGAAACGGGGACCTGAGCATGGCGGCGGCGAGCGACGCCGGAAACGGCGGCCTGAGCATCCACCCGATGGACCAGTTCGTGGTCAAGCCGCTGTTCGGCGACGGCCCCATCGGGCTCTTCACCATCACCAACGCGACGCTCTGGATGGCGCTGGTCGTTGCGGCGATCGCGGCGCTGCTGATCCTCGGCACGCGCGGGCGCGCGCTGGTGCCGACGCGCGTGCAGTCGATGGCCGAGATGCTCTACGGCTTCATCCACCAGATGGTGACGGACGTGCTCGGCGAGGACGGGGTGCGCTTCTTTCCCTACATCTTCACCCTTTTCGTCTTCATCCTGTTCTCGAACCTGATGGGGCTGATCCCCTACTCCTTCACCGTCACCTCGCATGTTGCGGTCACCGCGACGCTGGCGCTGGTGGTGTTCGGCACCGTCATCATCCTCGGCTTCATCAAGCAGGGAACGCACTTCCTCGGCCTGTTCTGGCCGACCTCGGCGCCCATGGCGCTGAGGCCCGTGCTGGCCGTGATCGAGGTGATCTCCTTCTTCGTGCGCCCCGTCAGCCACTCGATCCGGCTTGCCGGCAACATGATGGCGGGCCATGCCGTGCTGAAGGTGTTCGCCGCCTTCGTCGCGCCGATGTCGATCCTCGGCGTGCTGCCGCTGGCGCTGATGGTGGCGATCGTCGGCCTCGAGGTCATCGTCGCCATCGTGCAGGCCTACATCTTCGCAATTCTCACCGTGATCTATCTGCGGGACGCCGTGCACCCGATGGCGCACTGAGCGCCGTCCCGGGCATCCGAACGAGACAGTCAACGAACCCATCCCTTCGAGAGGAGAGAGAAAATGGAAGCTGAAGCCGCGACCCTTCTGGGCAAGTACATCGGCGCCGGCATGGCCTGCACCGCCATGGGTGGCGCCGGCGTCGGCATCGGCCACGTGGTCGGCAACTATCTCAGCGGCGCGCTGAGGAACCCGGCGGCCGCGCGCGAGCAGATCGCCACCATGTTCCTCGGCATCGCCTTCGCCGAGGCGCTGGGCATCTTCGGCTTCCTGATCGCCCTTCTGCTGATGTTCGCCGTCTGACACGGCGTTACGGGCGGGCGCGCCTGCGCCCGATCCCGCATCCAGTGGAGAGCCAGCGGCCGGAGGGTTAGATGGCGACCGCCACAGACGCAGGAGCGGCGGCCGAGCACGGCGCGAACGGCGCGACGGGGCTGCCGCAGCTCGACTTCACCACCTTCCCCAGCCAGATCTTCTGGCTGGCGGTGGCGTGCTTCGTGCTGTTCCAGCTCATGAACAAGGTGGCGCTGCCGCGCATCGCCTCCGTGCTCGAGGAGCGCGCCGACGCCATCGCCGACGAACTCGACCGGGCCGAGGAGTTCCGCCGCAAGGCGGCCGAGGCCGAGGAGGCCTACAACCAGGCCCTCGCGGACGCCCGCGCCAAGGCCCAGTCGATCGCCGCCGAGACGCGCGCCGAGATCCAGAAGGAGATCGACGAGGCGATGGCCAAGGCCGACGCCGAGATCGCCGCGCGCTCGAAGGAGTCCGAGAAGCGGATCGAGGAGATCCGCGAGAGCGCCGCCGCGGCCGTACGCGAGGTCGCGAA
>JBEPXW010000213.1:0-4362 GCA_041641715.1 Pseudomonadota bacterium | reverse complement strand
CTTTCCCTGTCGCTCAGCACGGATGTCTCGGGCCTCGCGCGCGGCGGCTACGAGGCCTATTCGGTGGGCGGACAGCTCAGCCTGCAATTCTGAGACGCGAACGCGCCCCGGCCGGGACCGGGGCGCGGGAGGGACGCTCGGTGGATCGACCGGCGGGTTCCCGGCCCGCCGGGGCCGGTTCAGCGGCAGGCGTAGCGCCGGCCGTCGCGGCCGCGATAGGTGCCGGTCGCCGGGTCGTAGCCCGGGTAGGTGGCGGCGCAGTAGGCGTGCCAATCGGCGCCGCGACGGGCGTCCGACCGTGCCGGCGCGGAGTCGCCGGCCCCGAGCAGGACCGCCGCACCGAGCCCGAGCAGCGCGCCGGCGCCGAACTCGCCCCAGTCCGCGCGATCGCGCCGGCCGGGGTCCTCGGGCACCGGCTCCGCCTCGGGGACGGGCTCTGCCTCGGGGACGGGCTCGGCCTCCGCGCCCGGGCGCAGCGGTACATCCCGCTCGGGAATGGCCGGAATGGCGGGGTCGAAGGGGCCGGCGAGGGCGGGCAGGGTCGAGGAAAGGACGACGATGCCGGTTGCCAGGGCTGTGATCAGGCGGGACGTCATGGCTATCTCCCGTTTCCGCTTGGCTGTTTCGCGTTCCTGACGCCTCGAAAGCCGATGGCGTCGTCAAGGCGTCATGCCCTTGTGACGCGCCGGCACCGGCGCAGGTTCAAAGCAGTGGAAAAGGGATCGGCCCGTGTCGCCCTCAACCGGGCGGCCCCGGCGGGCCGAAGATCGGCTGCACCATCCGGACCAGGAAGCCGTAGCTGCCAAAATCGGCGACGGCGATGGCGAGCTGGATGACGACGGAGAGGGCCGGAAGCGCGATCAGCTTCCGGCCCCGGACCGGCGGTTGCGCGCCGGAATTTGTCCCCTCCGGTCTCCCTGCCATCCGGCGTTCCACCTGCGGACCGCCGGGATCCGTTGCGAAGAACGCGGGGCGGGTCCGCCCGTTTTCCTCTACGAGGGACGCTTCCGCAGATGCGGATCCCGTTCGATCCTCGGCCATACGCCGTTCGCGGGAACCGGGAACGGCGAAGCCCCGGCCGCGCGGGCCGGGGCTCCCTTTTCAGCCCGGGTTATGGTCAGAGGCCGGCGGTTTCCTCTTCGGGCACGCCCTCCTCGAAGATCTCCGGGTTCTCCGGCCCCTCGACATTGAGGAATCCGACCAGCCCCTTCTCGAGCCGCGACAGCGCGTGGTCGACGAGCTTGTAGGTGCCGGGCACCTCCACCTCGAACTCGGCGATGGTCGCGCCGCCCGGCGCCACCGTGACCGTCTGCACGTCCTCGGTCACGCTGCCCGTTCCGCCGAGGTCGTAGACCCTGTCGAAGATCTCGCCGATGACGTGGAAGGACGAGGTCTTGTTCGGCCCGCCGACGCCGAAGTAGATGCGCACCGTCTCGCCCACCTTGGCCTCCAGCGGCATGTCCGCCGTCAGCGCGCCGACCTTGCCGTTGAAGACGTAGTGGCTGGGCATCTCGTTGATGAGCCCGTCATAGTTCTCGGTCAGCTCGCCCTTCGTGCCGATCGGCTCGTTGGTGTAGACCTCGCCCTGCATGACGTAGAACTCGCGGTCGACCTCGGGCAGCCCGCCCTCGGGCTCGACCAGGATCATGCCGTACATGCCGTTGGCGATGTGCTGGGCGACCGTCGGTGTGGCGCAGTGGTAGACGTAGAGGCCGGGCTTCAGCGCCTTGAAGGTGAAGCCCTTGGTCTCGCCGGGCGCGGCCAGCGTCGCCTCGCCGCCGCCGCCGGGGCCGGTCACGGAGTGGAAGTCGACGTTGTGCATCATCCAGCTGTCGTCGGCGTTCTTCATGGTCACCTCGACGGTGTCGCCGACGCGCACGCGCAGCATGGGCCCCGGCACCTGGCTGTCGAAGGTCCAGTAGCGGTAGGTGGAGCCGTCATTCAGCTCGGCCACCTTCTCGACGGTCTCGAGCTCGACCCGCACGGTCTTCGGCGCGCGCTCGCCGACGGCGGCGGGGACGGCGGCCGGATCGGCGACGATCCCGGTCTCGCCGGCGGTGGCGACGGACGGGGCCCCGGTGCCGACGAGGGCGGCGAGGGCCAGCGCGCTTGCGGTGGTGCGGAGCAGGGTCTTCATGGTGTCTCTCCTTGGCTGGGCGGTCGCACCGCCCGGGATGTCGTGTCATCGCTGACGACCCGGAGATAGGTGCGCCGCGATATGCCTTCTTTGCGCTGCAACAAGGAACGCGCCGATTGGCGATATGACCCCGCCGGGGCGGCTCATATCCCCCGTGTTTGTGCCAGAGCAAAGACGCTTGCGCGGTCTTCCGGCACATCTTGTGCCCATACAGAAACACGAACCGGACCGTCAGCCATGCCCGCGCCAACACCAGAGCCCGACTCCACGGAACCCGGCCGCATCGGACCCGACTCCATTGTGCGCCTCGTGATGGATGCCCACCCGGAGACCGTGGCGGTGTTCCTGCGTCACCGGATGCACTGCCCCGGCTGCGTCATGTCGCCCTTCATGACGCTCGCGGAGGCGGCAGCGAACTATGACATGGACGCGGCGGAGCTCGTCGCCGAGCTCCGCGCCGTGATCCCCTTCGCCGATTCCCGAGAGCGGCGATGACGCGCTCGCCCGGCGGCATCCCGCGCTATCGCGCCTGGTCCGGGCCCGCGCTCCTCGGCGCCGGGTTCCGGCCGTTCTTTCTCATGGCCGGGCTCTGGGCGGCCCTGGCCCTGCCGCTCTGGCTCGCGGTGCTGACGGGCCGGATCGCGCTGCCGAGCGCCTTCGACCCGGTGACCTGGCACAGCCGGGAGATGCTGTTCGGTTTCGTCCAGGCGGCGGTCGCCGGGTTCCTGCTGACGGCGGTGCCGAACTGGACCGGGCGGATGCCGATCCAGGGCTGGAGTCTCGGCGCTCTGGCGCTCCTCTTCCTGGCGGGGCGGGTCGCGGTGACCTTCTCCGCCGTCACCGGGCCGGCGCTCGCGGCGGCGATCGACCTCGCCTTCCCGCTGGCCCTGATCGCGGCGCTGGCGCGCGAGATCGTCGCCGGGCGCAACTGGCGCAACCTGCCGATGGTCGGCGCGCTGACCCTGATCGGCGCGGCGAACGCGCTGACCCATGTCGAGGCCCTCGGCTGGGCGGCCACCGCGGCGCCCGGCATCCGGCTCGGCATCGGCGTGGTCCTGCTGCTCATCGGGCTGGTCGGCGGGCGCATCATCCCGAGCTTCACGCGCAACTGGCTGGTCAAGCGCGGCGTCGCGGCGCTGCCGGCCACGGCGGGTCGGCTGGATGCCGCGGTCATGGCCGTCACGGCGGTGGCGCTGGCCACCTGGGTGGCCGTCCCCGACCGGGCGGAGGTCGCCGTGCTGATGGCGCTCGCCGCGGCGGCGAACCTCGTGCGTCTCGCGCGCTGGCAGGGCCGTCGCACGGCTGCCGAGCCGCTGGTCTGGGTGCTGCATCTCGGCTTCCTGTGGCTGCCCGTCGGCTTCGCGCTGATGGGCGCGGCGCACGTCACGCCGCTGGCGCCGTCGGCCGCGCTCCACGCGCTGACCGGCGGGGCGATGACGACGATGATCCTCGCCGTCTCGACGCGCGCGACGCTCGGCCACACGGGCCGGGCGCTGCACGCCGGCGGGCCGACGACCGCGATCTATCTCCTCGCGCTCGTCGCGGCGGCGGCGCGGGTCGCGGCCGGGCTCGTGCCGGGCGGCTACATGACGCTGCTGACGGTCTCGGGTGCGGCCTGGACCGGCGCGTTCGTCATTTTCCTCGGCGTCTACGGGCCGATCCTGCTGCGGCCCCGGCGCAACGCCTGACGTGCCGGTTCAGGCATCCCGGTCCGGCAGGTCCTCGGCGATGGTGACGAGGGTGTGCGGCGCCAGGATGACGACCTTCTGCCGGCCGCTGGCGATGATCCCGGCGCTCTCCCATTCCGAGAGCGTGCGGCTGACGGTGTGCAGCGTCGTCCCGGTCATCTCGGCGAGGTCCTGGCGGGTGATGGGGAAGTCGATCTCGATCCCCTCGGCGGTGCGCCGCCCCGCCTGGACGACGAGCCGGCCGAGCGCGTGGGCGAGGCGGCGCTCGACCCGCTCGGTCTGCATTTCCCTGAGCCGGGTCTGCAGTTCCGTCAGGCGCCCGCCCATCACCCGCATGGCGGCGAAGGCGATGGCCGGGTGGCGCTCGGCCAGCTCCGCGATGCGCGGGCGGCTCCAGCTCAGGAGCCAGGTGTCCGCCACGGCCGTCGCCGTCGCCGGGTAGGGCACGCCGCCGCACACCGCGACGCAGCCCGCGATCTCGCGCGGGCCGAGATAGCGGATGATGACGTGCTGGCCCTCGGCCGTGGTCTGGCTCAC
>JBEPXW010000212.1:0-4370 GCA_041641715.1 Pseudomonadota bacterium | reverse complement strand
AAGGAGCTCGGCGTCTGCCTCGTCGACATGGGCGGCGGCACGACCGACATCGCCGTGTTCTGCGGCGGCGCGATCCAGCATACGGCGGTCATTCCGATCGCCGGCGCGCAGGTCACGAACGACATCGCCGTGTCGCTCAGGACGCCGGCGCAGTTCGCCGAGGACATCAAGATCAAGTACGCGTGCGCGCTGTCGCAGCTCGCGAACCCGGACGAGACGATCGAGGTGCCGAGCGTCGGCGATCGCCCGCCCCGGCGGCTCGCGCGGCAGACACTGGCGGAGGTCGTCGAGCCCCGTTACGAGGAGCTGTTCCATCTCGTGCGCAAGGAGCACGAAGAGGCGGGCCAGGCTTTCATTGTCGTAATTCGAGTGCCCCGCCGGCACGGCCGTGCCGAACGGCGGATCGGCTGGTCGGCCCGGCAGCGGGTCCCCGCCCGGCAGCGCGGCGTCCTTCACCGGCGCGCAGGCGGCCAGTGCGACCAGCAGGGCAGGCAGAAGGCGTGGCAGCCGCATCAACGCTGGTACTTGATGAAGGGCGTCAGCGTCGCGATTCGGTCATAGAGCCGCCTCGCGGTCGCGTTGAAGTCCTGCGTCAGCCAGTAGACCGACGGGCTGCCCGCCACGTCCGCTGCGGCGTAGACCGCCTCGATCAGCGCGCGCCCCGCCCCGGTGCCGCGCGCCTCGGGCGCCACGTAGAGGTCCTGCAGGTATACGACGTTCTCGACCTTCCAGCAGTGGCGGTGGAACAGGAAATGAGTGAGCCCGATCGTCTCGCCCCCCTGTTCGGCGAGGAGGCCGTGAAACTCGCGGGGGTCGTTCGAGAGCAGCCGGGCGAAGGTGGTCCGGTAGACCTCCTCGGAGACGCTGGTCTCGTAGAACTCGAGATAGGCGGTCCAGAGACGCCGCCAGACATCCTCGTCGGCGGCGCGCAAAGGGCGAATCGTGGTGGTCATTGCCGACTCCGTTTGTTCCCCGCCGGCCCCGCGTCCGCCGGCGCCGGCCGCGGCCAATCGAACAGGCGGTGTGCCCCCAGCGACCCGGCCAGCGATAGCGCAACCGCGGCGGGGCGACCAGACGCAATCCCTGCCACGTACGGGACTGCGTGGCAAATTCCGGGTTGTTGTCAGCCTGCCCTGTCCAACCTGATGACGGCAATGACGGTTATTTGAATAACGTATTTCCCTTATTATATAACCCGATAATCTGAAGAATTCATATTAAGATAAGAACTAAAACGGGAAAATAAATTGCCAGCGAGCGAGGCCGCTCCTGACGACATCGCGCTTGCCACGACCGCCGGCGGTTTCGCCGTCAGGACGCAAGCCGTGGAATCGGCCCCTGTCTGCGGCAGCTCGGCCCTGGCGCGTCGTCAGCCGCCGCGCCGGCGCGCCAGGAAGGCCAGCCGCTCGAACAGGTGCACGTCCTGCTCGTTCTTCAGCAGCGCCCCGTAGAGCGGCGGGACCGCCGAGGCGGGGTCGGCGCGCAACGCCTCGGGCGCCACCTCGTCGGCCATCAGCAGCTTCAGCCAGTCGAGCACCTCCGAGGTCGAGGGCTTCTTCTTCAGCCCAGGCGTCTCGCGGATCTCGTAGAACTGGGTCAGCGCCGCGCGCACCAGCGCCTGCTTGATGCCCGGGAAGTGCACGTCGATGATCCGGGTCATCGTCTCCGTGTCCGGGAAGGCGATGAAGTGGAAGAAGCAGCGGCGCAGGAAGGCGTCCGGCAGCTCCTTCTCGTTGTTCGAGGTGATGATGACGATCGGCCGGTGCCTGGCGTGGACGGTCTCGCCGGTCTCGTAGACGTGAAACTCCATGCGGTCGAGTTCCTGCAGCAGGTCGTTCGGGAACTCGATGTCCGCCTTGTCGATCTCGTCGATCAGCAGCACCACGCGCTCGTCCGCCGCGAACGCCTCCCAGAGCTTGCCGGGTCGGATGTAGTTGCGGACCTCGTGGACCCGCTCGTCGCCGAGCTGGCTGTCGCGCAGTCGGCTGACCGCGTCGTACTCGTAGAGCCCCTGCTGCGCGCGGGTCGTGGACTTCACGTGCCACTCGATCAGCCGCACGCCCAGCGCCGCAGCGACCTGCCGTGCCAACTCGGTCTTGCCGGTGCCCGGCTCGCCCTTCACCAGCAGCGGCCTCTCGAGCCGGATAGCGGCGTTCACCGCCACCATCAGGTCCTCGGTCGCCACGTATTCCGCCGTTCCCTCGAAGCGCATCCCGTCCCTTTCCGCCGCCCGAATCTTCAAGCGGTCGAGGGGTATAGCCGAATCGGTAACGCTTTTTAAGTCGTGACATGGCGCCGCATCCCATCTATAGAAGCGCACACCATTCGGAGGTGGATCAACCGGAGCGGAGCGTGGCGAGGGTGTCAGGTATGAACATCGAGGTCTCAATCGATTCAGACTACGAGCCTACCGAGGACGAGCCGTTCATGTGCGAGCAGCAGAAGGAGTACTTCCGCCAGAAGCTGCTGGCCTGGAAGGACTCCATCCTGAACGAAAGCCGCGAGACCCTGGTGCACATGCAGGAAGAGAACTCGAGCCTTCCCGACCTCGCGGACCGCGCCTCGGCCGAGACCGACCGCGCGCTCGAGCTCCGCACCCGCGACCGCCAGCGCAAGCTGATCGCCAAGATCGACGCCGCGCTCGAGCGGATCGAGGACGGCAGCTACGGCTATTGCGAGGAGACCGGCGAGCCGATCTCGCTCAAGCGCCTCATCGCACGCCCGATCGCGACCCTCTCCCTCGCCGCGCAGGAACGCCACGAGCGGCGCGAGAAGGTCCACCGCGACGGCTGATCGCCCGATCGCGATTCCCGCCGCGTGACAGCAGGGCCGACCGCCGCGGTCGGCCCTTTCGTTTTCCAAGGACCGGAATCGTGCGCTGGCACGGCTTCGTTCTTGCTTTCCACTCAACAAAAAACTTGCGACATTTTCTTGCGCAACAATATTTCTATTCTCTATGAACCCCCGATTGAGGATCGGCCGTGCCCCGGGGCCCTGCCCCGCTCGCGCGGCCACGGCGGCGGAGAATCGAAATGGGCGAAAGGGTCCCGGCCGGCGGTCTGAGCGTGGACCGCGAGCTTCATGATTTCATCGAGCGCGAGGCGCTGCCGGGGACCGGAATCGCGCCGGCCGCCTTTTGGGAGGGCGTCGCCCGCATTGCGGCCGAGCTCGCCCCGCGGAACCGCGCCCTCGTGGCGAAGCGCGACCAGTTGCAGGCACGGATCGACGCCTGGCACCGTGCCCGAAAGGGGCGGCCCCTTGACTCCCCCGCCTACCGCGCATTCCTCGAGGACATCGGCTACCTCGTTCCCGAAGGTCCCGACTTCACCGTGGACACGCCCAACGTCGATCCCGAGTTCTCCTCCATCGCAGGCCCGCAACTCGTCGTTCCGGTCACCAACGCCCGCTACGCGCTGAACGCGGCGAATGCCCGCTGGGGCTCGCTCTACGACGCGCTCTACGGCACGGACGCCATGGGCAGCCGGCCCGAGCCCGGCGGCTACGACCCTGCCCGCGGCGCCGAGGTGGTCGGCTGGGCCAAGGATTTTCTCGACGAGGCCGCGCCGCTCGAGCGTGCCTCCCACGCGGATGTCACGCGCTACGTCGTCGCCCACGGCCGGCTCGTCGCCACCCTCGCCGACGGCCGAGAGGCCGAGCTGGCCGACCCCACGCAGCTCGCCGGTTATTCCGGCGAAGCGATGGACCCGCGCTCGATCCTTCTGCGCAACAACAACCTCCACATCGATGTGCTGATTGACCCGCATCACACGGTCGGCAAGGACGACCCGGCAGGCGTCGCCGACATGGTGCTGGAGGCCGCCGTCACCACCATCGTTGACCTCGAGGATTCGGTGGCCACGGTGGACGCCGAGGACAAGGTCGACGCCTACCGCAACTGGCTCGGCCTGATGCGCGGCGATCTGACCGAGGAGGTTGCCAAGGGCGGCCACAGCTTCACCCGCCGCCTCGACCCCGACCGCGACTACCGCGCACCCGACGGCACGGCCTTCGCGCTCCCCGGCCGTTCGCTGATGCTGGTCCGGAACGCCGCCGCGCTGACGACGAGCGACGCCATCCTCCTCCCGGACGGCTCGGAGATCCCCGAGGAGATCATGGACGCGGCCTGCTCGCTCCTGATCGCCCTGCACGACCTGCGCAAGGACCGGGGCCCGCGGAACTCGCGCACGGGCTCGGTCTACGTGGTGAAGCCCAAGATGCACGGCCCCGAGGAGGTCGCCTTCGCCAGCGATCTCATGGGCGTGGTCGAGGCTCTCCTCGGCCTCGCCCCGAACACTGTCAAGATCGGCATCATGGACGAGGAGCGGCGCACCAGCCTGACCCTCAAGGAGTGCATCCGCGCCGCCCACTCC
>JBEPXW010000211.1:0-4383 GCA_041641715.1 Pseudomonadota bacterium | reverse complement strand
ACGAGCGGGTGGCGCGGCTGCATCTCGGCAAGCTCGGCGTCAACCTGACGGAGCTGTCGGAGGAGCAGGCGGCGTATATCGGCGTCACGCCGCAGGGGCCGTTCAAGCCCGAGCATTACCGCTACTGAGCCGCACCGTCCGCGCGGACCGATTCCGATTTTCTTTCGGAATCAATGTCTTGACCGTGTGTCCACGCGTGGACGCCCGCCTCAGCGCCGCCGGAAGACGGCCACCGCGGCCCGGTCGCCGGCATGCTCGTGGTCCGCGCCCTCGTAGACTGGCACCTCGCGGAAGGCGAGCGGCGTCACCCGGTCCGCCGCGACCAGCCGGGCGAAGGCCGAGCCGAAGCCCGCCTTGTCGAAGACCTGCAAATTGATCCCGATGACGAAGAGCGCGCCCGACCGCGCCACGCGCAGGAGCTCCGGCAGAACGCCGGGCCCGACATGGCCGTGCGTGAAGGTGCCGGCCGAGACGAACCCGCCATAGGCCCCGTCGGCCATGTCGAGCGGCCGCGTCAGGTCGGCGACGATTCGGTGCCGGTAAAGCCCCTTGGCCTCGGCCTTCGCCAGCATCTCGGCCGAGATGTCGATGCCGTCGACGGGCAGGTCGCCCAAGTGCTCGGCCACCAGCCCCGTGCCCGCGCCGAGGTCGAGCACCGGCCGGTTCTCCGGCCCCGCTTCCGCCAGATAAACCCGCGCCACCTCGCGGCCGTAGACGTAGCCCATCTCGGCGGCGAAGTCGCTGTCGTAGACCTCGGCGAAGTCGCTGTAATACCCGACATTGTCCTCGGGAGTCTCGAGCGCGTAGGCGCCCTCCAGCTTCTCCGTGCCTTTCCTGCTCATGCGTCTGATCCTCCCGCCCCAAGCCTAGCCGCTTCCGTGAGGGGTGCAACTCCCGCCCCGGCGCGGGTTATGGTCGAGTCGCGAAGGGAGGTGGCGCATGCGCATTCTCGAGACGGCGCTCTACGCCGAGAACCTCGACGAGACGGCGGACTTCTACCAGCACGTGCTCGGCCTCGAGCGCTTCGCCGAGGTGCCGGGCCGCCACGTCTTCTTCCGCGTCGAGGGCCAGGTCCTGCTGCTGTTCAAGCCCTCGGCGACCCGCGAGCCGCCGCCTCCGGACGCGCGCCTGCCCGTGCCGCCCCACGGCGCCGAGGGCGACGGCCATGTCTGCTTCGCCGCCACCGCGGCCGAGCTGGAGGGCTGGGTGCAGCACCTCGCCAACCAGGGCGTCGGGATCGAGAGCGCCTTCGAGTGGCCGCAGGGCGGCCGCTCGATCTATTTCCGCGACCCGGCGGGCAACTCGCTCGAGTTCGCCGAGCCACGGATATGGGGGCTGGAGTAGGCGATCTGTCACCGCCCTGCTCGACCGGGCAGTCCAGCGTGGATGCCCGGGTCAAGCCCGGGCATGACCGTTTTCCGGAGCGCAAGCCCTACTTGTTCTGCCGGTTCTCCACCAGGTCCTCGACCACGGAGGGATCCGCCAGCGTCGACGTATCGCCGAGGTTCGAGTAGTCGTTCTCGGCGATCTTGCGCAAAATCCGCCGCATGATCTTGCCGGACCGCGTCTTCGGCAGCCCCGGCGCCCACTGGATCAGGTCGGGCGAGGCGATCGGGCCGATCTCGCTGCGCACGTGGTCGCGGAGCTCCTTCCGGAGCTCGTCGGTGTACTCCTCGCCCTCCATGAGGGTGACGTAGCAGTAGATGCCCTGCCCCTTCACCTCGTGCGGATAGCCGACGACCGCGGCCTCGGCGACCTTCGGGTGGGCGACGAGGGCCGATTCGACCTCCGCCGTTCCCAGCCGGTGGCCCGAGACGTTCAGCACGTCGTCGACGCGACCCGTGATCCAGTAGTAGCCGTCCGAATCCCGCAGGCAGCCGTCGCCGGAGAAGTAGTAGCCCTTGTACTGCTGGAAGTAGGTGTCCTTGAAGCGCTGGTGGTCGCCATAGACCGTGCGCATCTGGCCGGGCCAGGAGTCCTTGATGGCGAGCACACCGCGGGCCTCGGTCTCGGTGATCTCGTGGCCGTCCTGCGGGTCGAGGATGGCCGGCTGCACGCCGAAGAAGGGCAGCGTCGCCGAGCCCGGCTTCATGTCGATGGCGCCGGGCAGGGGCGTGATGAGGATGCCGCCCGTCTCGGTCTGCCACCAGGTGTCGACGATCGGGCACTTCTCCTTGCCGACGACCCGGTAGTACCACTCCCAGGCCTCCGGGTTGATCGGCTCACCGACCGTGCCGAGGATGCGCAAGCTGGAGAGGTCGCACTTCTTCACCGGATCCTCGCCCTTCGCCATCAGCGCGCGGATCGCGGTCGGCGCGGTGTAGTAGATGTTCACGCCGTGCTTCTCGCAGACCTGCCAGTGGCGCGAGGCGTCCGGGTAGGTCGGCACGCCCTCGAAGACCAGCGTGGTCGCGCCGTTGGCGAGCGGCCCGTAGACGATGTAGCTGTGGCCGGTGACCCAGCCGACATCCGCCGTGCACCAGTAGATGTCGTCCTCGTGGTAGTCGAAGACGTACTGGTGGGTCATCGAGGTGTAGACGATGTAGCCGCCGCAGGTGTGCATCACGCCCTTCGGCTTGCCGGTCGAGCCGGAGGTGTAGAGGATGAAGAGCGGGTCCTCCGCGTTCATCTCCTCGGGCTCGCAGTCCGTGGAGACGTCCGCCGACGCCTCGTGGTACCAGCTGTCGCGGCCCGACTCCCACGCGACGTCCCCGCCGGTGCGCTGCACGACCAGCGTCTTCACGTCCGGAAGATTGGCGATCGCCTTGTCGGTGTTGGCCTTGAGCGGCGTCTTGCGCCCGCCCCGCGGCGCCTCGTCCGCCGTGATGACCAGCTTGGCGCCGCAGTCCTCGATCCGGCTTTTCAGCGAGTCCGGGCTGAAGCCGCCGAAGACGACCGAGTGGATGGCGCCGATCCGGGCGCAGGCCAGCATGGCGTAGACCGTCTCGGGGATCATCGGCATGTAGATGATCACCCGGTCGCCCTTGGCAACGCCCATCTTCTTCAGCGTGTTGGCGAAGCGGCAGACCTCGGCATGGAGGTCGCGGTAGCTGATGTGCTGGGCCTCGTCCGAGGGCTCGTCCGGTTCCCAGATCACGGCCGTCTTGTCGCCGCGCGCCTCGAGGTGGCGATCGACGCAGTTGGCGCAGACGTTCAGCGTGCCGTCCTCGAACCACTTGATCGAGACGTTGTCGTAGTCGTAGCTGACGTTCTTGATCTTGCTGTAGGGCTTGATCCAGTCGATGCGCTTGCCGTGCTCGCGCCAGAACCCCTCCGGGTTCTCGACGGAGGCGCGGTACATCTCCTGGTACTTCGCCTTGTCGACCAGCGCGCGCGCCTTCACGTCGTCGGGCACGGGGTGAATCGTCACGTCGTTCATTCTCTCCTCCCAATCAACGATCGCCCTGGCGGGCCGCGGCTCCGGGAAGCGCCTTCGTTCCGTCTCCCGGGCGCCCGCGCGCGGCGGTGCACGCGCCTTGTCCGGCGCGGTTTTTCTCACCCGTCAATCTGACCAGAGACGTGGGCGCTTGCAAGAGCGTGCGTCGAAATCGCCCGACTCCCCCATGCCCCTTTACGCGGCGCCGGGCCGGCGCCGATACTCGGGTGCAGACGACAGAACGGACGCGAGGAGCGAATCATGGCGGGACGGATCGAAGCGCGGCTCGAGGAGCTCGGCATCGCCCTGCCCCAGCCGATGGCGCCGCTGGCGGACTACGTGCCCTACGTGCAGTCGGGCAACATGCTCTACGTCTCGGGCCAGCTCCCGCTGATCGGCGACCGCGTGGTGACCGGGCAGCTCACCGAGGCGGACCATGTCGAGAGCGAGGCGCCCCCCGACTCGCGCCTCGCCGAGGCAGCCGAGGCCGCGCGACTCTGCGCCCTCAACATGCTCGCCCAGGTACGGGCGGCGACCGGCGACCTCGACCGGGTGCGCCGGGTGGTGAAGCTCACCGGCTTCGTCAACTGCGACGGCAGCTTCGCCCAGCAGCCGCAGGTGGTGAACGGCGCCTCGACCTTCATGGGCACGGTGTTCGGCGAGGCCGGCCGGCACGCTCGCTCCGCGGTCGGCGCGGCGGGCCTGCCGCGGGACGCGATGGTCGAGGTCGAGGGAATCTTCGAGATCGGCTGACACGCCGGTGCTGGCAACGGCGCGAAATCGTGTCATCCTAGGAGTGAGACGGACAGGAGACCCGGAACCCGCGATGACGATGCCGCACCTCATCCTGACGCGCCTCGTCGAGGACCCGCGCGACCGCTCGGTCGCCGCGATCCTCGAGGCGATGGCCCGCGCCCTCGACGCCGGCGCCGAGGTGGAGCCCGAGCCCGAGCGGCGCGACGCCGCGGGCCGCGTCATCCGCACCGGGCCGCTGCGCCTGCCATACC
>JBEPXW010000210.1:0-4402 GCA_041641715.1 Pseudomonadota bacterium | reverse complement strand
CGCTGCCGATCATCGAAACGCAGGCCGGCGACGTCTCGGCCTACATCCCGACCAACGTGATCTCCATCACCGACGGCCAGATCTTCCTTGAGAGCGAGCTCTTCTACCAGGGCGTCCGGCCCGCGGTGAACGTCGGTCTCTCGGTCAGTCGCGTCGGCTCGGCCGCTCAGACGGCGGCGATGAAGTCGGTCGCCGGGCGCATCAAGCTCGAGCTCGCCCAGTACCGCGAGATGGCCGCCTTCGCCCAGTTCGGCTCCGACCTCGACGCGGCCACGCAGCGCCTGCTCAACCGCGGCGAGCGGCTGGTCGAGTTGCTGAAGCAGTCGCAATACTCGCCGCTGACCAATGCCGAGCAGGTCTGCGTGATCTACTCCGGCACCCAGGGCTATCTCGACGACATGAAGGTCAGCCAGATCGGCGACTTCGAGGAGGCACTGCTGAACGAGCTGCGTAACAACCAGCAGGACCTGCTCAACGACATCGCCCAGAACGACCGCAAGGTTGAGGGCGATCTCGCCGACAAGATCAAGTCGGTGATCGAGAGCGTCAAGAAGTCCTTCGCCTGAGGCGGCCGACCGGACGACTGAGAGGAGCGGAGCGGCATGCCCAGTCTCAAGGACCTGCGCAACCGGATCAACTCGGTCAAGTCGACCAGGAAGATCACGAGCGCCATGAAGATGGTCGCCGCGGCCAAGCTGCGGCGCACCCAGGACGCGGCGGAGGCCGCGCGGCCCTATGCCGAGCGCATGGAGGAGGTGCTCTCGAACCTCGCCCGTTCGTCGAAGGACAGCCCCATGGCGCCGGCGCTGTTGCGGGGGACGGGCTCGGACGACACGCACCTGCTCGTCGTCGCCACCGCCGAGCGCGGGCTGTGCGGCGCCTTCAACTCCTCGATCGTGCGACTGGCCAAGCAGAAGGCGCAGGCGCTGACGGAGCAGGGCAAGACGGTCAAGATCCTCACCGTCGGTCGGAAGGGGCGCGAGCAGCTCCGCCGTGACTGGGGCAGCAGCCTGATCGGCCACATCGACCTCTCGGATGCCCGCCACATCGGCTTCGAGCACGCCCAGAGGATCGCCGACGACATCCTCAAGCGGTTCGACGAGGGCGAGTTCGACGTTGCGCACCTTTTCTTCAACACCTTCAAGACGGTGCTGACGCAGGAGCCGACCGAGCAGCGTCTTATCCCCGCCGCGATCGGCGAGGAGGACCAGGACGACAAGGGCGCCCAGACGAACTACGAGTACGAGCCGGACGAGGAGGAGATCCTCGCCGAGCTTCTGCCGCGCAACCTCGCCGTGCAGGTGTTCCGGGCGCTCTTGGAGAACGCCGCCTCCGAGCAGGGGGCGCGGATGACGGCTATGGACAACGCCACGCGCAATGCCGGCGAGATGATCGAGCGGCTGACCATCGTATACAACCGTACACGCCAGGCGACGATCACCAAGGAGCTGATCGAGATCATTTCGGGCGCCGAGGCGCTCTGAGACACCCAAGGAGACGACAATGGCGAAGCAGCCCGTTGGCAAGGTAACCCAGGTGATCGGCGCAGTCGTCGACGTGCAGTTCGACGAGCATCTGCCCGCGATCATGAACGCGCTCGAGACCGACAACCACGGCAACCGGCTGGTGCTGGAGGTCGCCCAGCACCTCGGCGAGAGCACCGTGCGGACCATCGCCATGGACGGCACCGGCGGCCTGGTTCGCGGCCAGGAGGTCAAGGACACCGGCGGCCCGATCACCGTGCCCGTCGGCGGCCCGACACTCGGGCGCATCATGAATGTCATCGGCGAGTCGGTCGACGAGAAGGGCCCGATCGAATCCGAGGACATGCGCCCGATCCACGCCCCGTCGCCCGATTTCGTCGACCAGTCCACCGAGTCCGAGATGCTCGAGACCGGCATCAAGGTCGTCGACCTCCTGGCGCCATACGCCAAGGGCGGCAAGATTGGACTCTTCGGCGGCGCCGGCGTGGGCAAGACCGTGCTCATCATGGAGCTGATCAACAATATCGCCCGCGGCCACGGCGGCTACTCGGTGTTCGCGGGTGTGGGCGAGCGCACCCGCGAGGGCAACGACCTCTACCACGAGATGATCGAGTCGGGCGTCATCAAGCTCGACAACCTGACCGAGTCGAAGGTGGCCCTGGTCTACGGCCAGATGAACGAGCCGCCGGGCGCGCGCGCCCGCGTCGGCCTCACGGGCCTCACGGTCGCCGAGCAGTTCCGCGACGAGACCGGAACGGACGTGCTGTTCTTCATCGACAACATCTTCCGCTTCACCCAGGCGGGCTCGGAAGTGTCGGCGCTTCTCGGCCGCATCCCCTCGGCGGTGGGCTATCAGCCAACCCTCGCCACCGACATGGGTGTGCTGCAGGAGCGCATCACCTCCACGAAGCGCGGCTCCATCACCTCGGTGCAGGCGATCTACGTGCCGGCCGACGACCTGACCGACCCGGCGCCGGCGACCTCCTTTGCCCACCTGGACGCGACCACGGTGCTCTCGCGCCAGATCGCCGAGCTCGGCATCTACCCGGCGGTGGACCCGCTCGACTCGACCTCGCGAATCCTCGAGCCGGCCGTGATTGGCGACGAGCACTACGAGGTGGCGCGCCAGGTGCAGGGCATCCTGCAGCGCTACAAGTCGCTTCAGGACATCATCGCCATTCTCGGCATGGACGAGCTCTCCGAGGAGGACAAGCTGACCGTGGCCCGCGCCCGCAAGATCCAGCGTTTCCTCAGCCAGCCCTTCTTCGTGGCCGAGGTCTTCACCGGCACCGAGGGCAAGTACGTCTCGGTCGACAAGACGGTGGACGGCTTCAAGCGGCTGGCGAACGGCGAGTTCGACCATCTGCCCGAGGGTGCCTTCTACATGGTGGGCGACATCGACGAGGCGCAGGAGAAGGCCGAGAAGATGGCCAGTGAGGCCGCGTAGCATGGCGCGGACGGCACCGCTCGACATCGCCGACTGCGTCAACCAGGTCTGCCCGTGGTCGGGGCGGCCGGTCGCGGCGGAGGGTTTGACGCGCTACCGCGGGGAGGTCGTGGGCTTCTGCGACTCCGCCTGCCGCGACAGGTTTCAGCGGGCGGTCGCCATGTTTGACGCCGCCCTGAACGGGCGGCGCAACGGTGAGGGATGACATGGCGGAGACGCTGAACTTCGAGCTCGTAAGCCCCGAGCGCCGGCTCGCCGCCAGCGAGGCCGATGCCGTGACCATTCCCGGCATGGAGGGCGACCTCACCGCGATGGTGGGCCATGCCCCCTTCGTGACCAGCCTCAGGCCCGGCTACGTCACGGTCCGCAATGGCGGCTCGGAGGAGACCTATTTTGTCACCGGCGGCTTCGTCGAGATCGCGAAGAACGTGGTCTCGGTGCTGGCAGACGAGGCCCTCGAGCGGGAAGAGGTGAAGCGCGACTTCATTGAGGAGAAGCTCAAGGCCGCCGAGGAGGCGCACGAGGAGGCGGCTGAGGGCCGCAAGCAGGCCGCGCTCCAGAAGGTCAACGACTACAAGGCATTGCTGGGCCAGACCCAAGGTTGATTGGGTCGGAACGGGGGAGCGCAGGAGCGCGCCGGACGGCGTGCTCCTGTCGTTTTTCGAGCCGCCGCCGGGTCTTTCCGGGCGCGTCCCGGGGGCGCCGGCCGACGTCGGCGTCCCGTGTCGGCCGGTGGCGCGTACGGCGGTGTGCGCCGCACCAACGAGCTCGTGTATACGGCTGTTAACGCCCCCATTGCCACGGCGGCGTCAATTGCGGTAAGCGCGAATTCCCCTAATCCGACGAAGTTCCTCCTGGACTGCCGATCCGGCGGCGGGACGGCCGGATCCGCCCGACTCTTATATAAGAGTCGCTCCGCTCGCCGGGTGCGCGCCGGCCGGTCAGAGCAGGTCGTCGAACTCGGCGAAGACCCGGGCGTAGGTGTCGCGCTTGAACGGCACGATGCGCTCGAGCAGCGTGTCGCGGTCCATCCAGGCCCAGCGGCGGAACTCGCGGTGGTCGTGGTCGAGGTCGATGTCCGCGTCGGTGCCGTGGAAGCGGAGCGCGAACCAGCGCTGCTTCTGGCCCCGGTAGCACCCGCCCCAGACCTTCGGGACGAGGCTCCGGGGCAGGTCGTAGTGCAGCCAGTCGCGGCTCTCGCGCAGCACCTCGGCCTTCTCCGGCGGGATGCCGGTTTCCTCGCGGAGCTCGCGCAGCGCGGCCTCGCGCGGCCTCTCGCCCTCGTCGATCCCGCCCTGGGGCATTTGCCATGCGTCGTAGGGTGTGTCGACGCGCTGGCCGGCGAAGATTCGGCCCCGCCCGTCGAGCACGACCAGGCCGACGCAGGGCCGGTAGGGAAGCGCGTCGATGTCCGGCGCGCCGCCGCTGCCGGGCGGCACGCTCATGCGCGGCCCGTGGCGTCCGCCAGGGG
>JBEPXW010000209.1:0-4403 GCA_041641715.1 Pseudomonadota bacterium | reverse complement strand
AGCCTGACCGGCCGCGCCCTGCACGACGCGCTCTTCCGGCCCAGGAGCGTGGCGCTCGTCGGGCTCTCGAGCGACCCGGGACGGCCGGCGGGGCGGCCGCTCGGCTACCTGCGGCGCGCCGGCTATGGCGGACAGGTCTACGTGGTCAACCCGCGCCGCGACGAGGTGCAGGGCGAGCGGGCCTACCCCTCGCTCGCCGACCTTCCGGAGACGCCCGAGCACGCCTACATCCTCCTCGGCACCGATCGCGTGGCCGATGCGGTGGCGGACTGCGCCGCGACGGGCGTGCGGCTCGCCACCGTGCTCGCCGACGGTTTCGCCGAGGCGGGGGCGGAGGGCGCCGCGCGTCAGCGCGAGCTGGCGGCAACGGCGCGGGCGGCCGGGTTGCGGCTCCTCGGGCCGAATTCGATGGGCTCGGCGGACCTCCGCTCGGGCGCGTGGGTGACGGTGAATCCGATCTACGCCGAGGCGGACCAGCTGGCGGGGCGCGCCGCGCTCCTTTCCCAGAGCGGCTCGATGATCGGCGGGCTGGTCAGCCGGGCGCGGACGCTGGGGCTCGGCTTCTCCAAGGCGGTGGCCGTGGGCAACGAGGCCGACCTGACCACCGGCGAGATCGGCCTCGCCTGCGTGGACGACCCGGAGACGGACGTCTTCCTCCTCTTCCTCGAGACGATCCGCGACGCGGGCCGCCTGGCGGCGTTCGCGACGGAGGCGCAGCGCGCGGGCAAGGCGGTGGTGGCCTACAAGCTCGGCCGCTCCGCGCTCGGCCGGGAGCTGGCGGTGGCGCATACCGGGGCGCTGCTCTCGGACGACGCGGTCGTGGACGCATTCCTCCACGACGTCGGCATCGCGCGGGTGCAGACGCTCGAGGGGCTGATCGAGGCGGCGACCCTGTTCGCCCGACGGCGGCCCTTGGCCAAGCGCGACCCCGCCGTCGGCGTCATGACGACCACGGGGGGCGGCGGGGCCACCGTCTGCGACCGGCTGGCCCTCGCCGGGGTCCGCGTCGCGCCGGCAGGGGACGAAACCCTGGCGGCGATCCGCGCGACGGGGCTGGACGTCGCCAAGGGGCCCATGACCGACCTGACGCTCGCCGGGGCCGGGCCGGAGTTCGTCCGTCCGGCCGTGGAGGCCATGGCGCGCGACCCGGGTTTCGACCTGGTGGTTTCGGTTTCGGGTTCATCGGCACGGACGCGCACTGGGCCCAGCATGGCCGCCATGATCGAGGCGGAGACGCAGGGCAAGCCCCTCGCCGCCTTCCTGACGCCCGAGGCGCCGGAGGGTCTGAGAATGCTCGTCAAGGCCGGCATCGCAGCCTTCCGCACGCCCGAGTCCTGTGCCGACACAGTCCGCGCCTTCCTTCGCTGGCGCACGCCCAGGCCGGAGATTCGCCCTGAGACAAGCCCGCTGCCCGACGGCTCCGTCGTGCTGGACGAGGAGGCTTCCCTGGCGCTCCTCGCGGAGCTCGGCGTGCCGGTCGTCCCCTCGGTCGTCCTGACGCCGGACGATGCGGGGCGCGCCGAGCTGCCCTTCCCGTGGCCCGTGGTCGCGAAGGTCCTGTCCCACGCCGTGCCGCACAAGACCGAGGCCGGCGGCGTTGTCGTCGGCGTCGACGGCCCGGAGGCGCTCGCCGACGCCGCCCGGCGAATCGCGGGCAGCGTGGCCCGGCATCACCCCGGCATCGGGGCCGATAGACTCCTGGTGCAGCCCATGGTGCGCGGCCTTCAGGAGGTGCTGATCGGCTACCGCCGCGACCCGCAGGTCGGGCCCGTGGTGACGCTGGCGCCGGGCGGCATCCTTGTCGGGCTCTATGACGACAAGGCGGTGCGCCTCGCGCCGGTGGACGAGGCGACGGCCGCCGATATGGTGGACGAGCTGCGCGGGCTGGCCCCGCTCCGCGGCCATCGCGGGCTGGCGCGCGGCGATCTCGGAGCGCTCGCCTGCGCCGTCTCGGCTTTCTCGCGGCTGGCGGAGCGCGCGAACATACTCGAAGCCGACGCCAACCCGGTCATGGTGACGGCCGACGGGGTCACGGCAGTGGACGCGCTTATCGTGACGGGAGGATGAGATGGACACGACACCGAGCCTCAAGGAGCAGGTCAGCGCCGAGGAGTGGGCGATGCGGGTGGATCTCGCTGCCTGCTACCGGCTGGTCGACCTGTTCGGCTGGTCGGATCTCCTCGGCACGCACGTCTCGGCGCGCGTGCCGGGAGAGGAAGGTGCCTTCCTGATAAACCCTTACGGCCTTCTCTTCGAGGAGATCACCGCCTCCTCGCTGGTCAAGGTGGACGAGGAGGGCAACATCCTCAGCACCACCGACCGGCACATCAACCCGGCGGGTTTCGTGATCCACAGCGCGATTCACGTCGCCCGGCCGGAGGTCGCCTGCGCGCTGCACACCCACACGCCGGCGGGCGTTGGCGTGGCGACCCAGAAGGACGGGCTTCTGCCGCTCACCCAGCACGCGCTCGCCGTGATCGCACACATCGCCTACCACGACTACGAGGGCATCGCGACGGACCCGAGCGAGCGCGAGCGGCTGGTGCGCGACCTCGGCGACGCCAACGTGCTGGTGCTGAGGAACCACGGGCTCCTGACCGTCGGGCGCACGGTGGCCGAGGCGTTCGTCTGGATGTACCGCGCCGAGCGGGCCTGCCGTATGCAGCTGGCCTTCCAGCAGGCGGGCGCGGAGCCGGTGGCGATCCCGGCCGAGGTGCAGGAGGTCACCATCGCGCGCAACCGCAAAGCCAACAGCCCGGAGGGGCACCGGCCCATCGGGGTGCACGAATGGCCGGCGCTGCTGAGAAAGCTCGACCACGTGGACCCGTCCTATCGGGAGTAGCTCTGCCTCCGGTCACCACGAGCAAGTCTGACGGGCGAGACTCATGCCCTGGCGCGGCCGGGGCATCCGGTTGGCCGCGCATCGCCCCTGGACCGGATTGCGGGGTGAAGCGCGGCAGCGACGCCGGAGAGGCGCCACGGTTCATTCCCCCGGATACCATCGGGGCTTGCGCTTCTCGAGGAAGCTGGTGAGCCCCTCCCCCGCCTCCTCGCTCAGCCGCTTGGCGGCATGGGGGCGGACCATCTCCTCGATCTCGACGGCATTGTAGTAGAGGTCGGCGTATTTCAGGATCCCCTCCTTGGTCTCGGCCAGCGCCCCCGGCGGGCAATGCAGAAGGGCGTCGAGGATCGGCGCCGCCGTCTCGTCGAGGCCGTCCGCCTCGGCCAGCTCGTCGACGAGCCCGATCTCGAAGGCCCGCCGGGCCGAGAACCGCTCGCAAGTCAGGGCGTAGCGGCGCAGACGCCCCGCGCCGAGCCGCGCCAACAGCGGCGGCACGATCGGCGTCGGCACCAGCCCCCAGCGCGCCTCGGTGATCGAGAACATCGCCGCCTCCTCGGCCACAACCACGTCGCAGGCGGCCACCATCCCGGCGCCGCCGCCGAAGCACCCGCCATGGACCAGCGCCACCACGGGCTTCGGCACCGTCATCAGCGCATGCACCGCCTCGGTGGTCCGGCGCGACACGGCCATGTTCTCCTCGAGGTCCGACTCCCTCAGCGATCGGATCCAGCCGAGGTCCGCGCCGGCCTGGAAATGCCGCCCCTCGCCCCTGAGCACGATCACGCGCGCGGCGTCGACCGCCGCGAGCCCGCCGACGGCCTCAGCGAGCTCCCCAATCATCTCGCCGTCATAGGCATTGTTCTTCTCCGGCCGCGCCAGCCAGACCGTCGCCACACCATGCCCGTCGCGCTCAATCCGCGTCCTCGTCCCCACCATGATTCTCTCCGCCTGCGCACTTGGCCCCGAGTCCGCCCCTCACGGATCTGCGAACGGACGTTTCGCACTTTCTGGCATACCACAGGGCAAATCTGCTTGCACTAGCGCCAAAGATCGTCAAATCTCGGGCGCGAGCGCGCATCGCCAACGCCGCACGAAGAAACCCGTCAGGGAAGAAACGCGGCGGATGCAGGCGCGGGAGGAACACGACGGGAGCGTTGCAGCACCGCGTGCTGCCCGGGGGAGGCCGTGACGAAACTACTCGAGGTCCGCAACCTCAAGACCCAATTCTTCACCTCCGCGGGCACCGTGCATGCCGTGGACGGCATCAGCTATGACGTGGCGCCCGGCGAGACGGTTGGCATCGTCGGCGAGTCAGGCTGCGGCAAGTCGGTCGGTGCCATGTCGATCCTGCGCCTGATCCCCGACCCGCCCGGCCGCGTCGTCGACGGCGAGATCATCTTCAACGACCGGGACCTGCTGAAGCTCTCCGAGGCGGAGATGCGCAACGTGCGCGGCAAGGACATCGGCATGATCTTCCAGGAGCCGATGACCTCGCTCAACCCCGTCCTCTCGATCGAGCGCCAGCTCACCGAGACGGTCGAGGAGCATCTCGGCGTCTCCC
>JBEPXW010000208.1:0-4467 GCA_041641715.1 Pseudomonadota bacterium | reverse complement strand
CGCTGCGCGCTCGAGCAGGGGCGCGAGGCGATGGCCTGCCCCGGCGGGCCCGAGGACCCGCGCGCCGGCGGTTCGAACCAGCTCATCCGCGACGGTGCGGCGCTGATCCGCACGGCCGAGGACGTGCTCGAGGCGATCGCCGGGCCGCGCACGCTCGCGCTCGCCGAGCCCGGCCGCGCCTTCCTCTTCGACGAGAGCTTCTTCGACCAGGAGCTCGACGCCCCCGATTTCGACGCGCCCGATTTCGACGCACCCGATTACGACGACCTCGACGAGGGCGAGGCCGCCATGGCCCGCGAGGCGGCGCTCACGGAGCAGATCATGCGCCTCGTCGGCCCCGACCCGGTGGAGCTCGACGAGCTGGCCCGCCAGTGCGGGGCCACGCCCGCCGAGCTCTCGCTCGCCGCGCTCGAGCTCGAGATCGCCGGCCGGGTCGACCTCCTCCCCGGCGGCATGATCGCGCGCGCGGCGGCGGACTGATCCCAGGCGGCCGGATGCCGCGCCGGCGGCGGGCCTTGTTGACAGGGGGCGGGGGCTGACCCATGTTCTCCGCCCGCGCTGCTGCTTGCGCGGGCGAGGAGGATCTTCATGGCCGTTGTCGTCGTCGAGTCGCCGGCGAAAGCCAAGACCATCAACGGCTATCTGGGCGAGGATTACACCGTCCTGCCGTCCTACGGGCATGTCCGCGACCTGCCTGCCAAGGACGGCTCGGTGGCTCCCGACCGCAACTTCGAGATGACCTGGGAGGTCGACCCGAAGGCGCAGCGCCACGTCCGCGCCATTGCCGAGGCGCTGAAGGACGACGACCGCCTGATCCTCGCCACCGACCCCGACCGCGAGGGCGAGGCGATCTCCTGGCACCTGCTGGAGGCGTTGCGCCGCCGCCGCGCGCTGAAGAAGGACACCCGCGTCGACCGCGTCGTCTTCAACGCCATCACGAAGAACGCCGTCTCCGAGGCGATGGCGCATCCGCGCGAGATCGACATGCAGCTCGTCGAGGCCTATCTGGCGCGCCGCGCCCTCGACTATCTCGTCGGCTTCACCCTCTCGCCGGTGCTCTGGCGCAAGCTCCCCGGCGCCCGCTCGGCGGGCCGGGTCCAGTCCGTCGCGCTCCGCCTCATCGTCGAGCGCGAGATGGAAATCGAGGCCTTCCGGCCGCGGGAGTACTGGACCGTCAAGGCGCGCCTCGCGACCCCCGAGGGCGAGACCTTCGAGGCCCGCCTCGTCGCGCTCGACGGGAAGAAGCTCGACCGCTTCGACCTCCCCGACGAGGCCGCCGCGCGCGACGCCGCCGCCCGGATCGGCGCCGCCGCGCTGAGCGTGCTCTCGGTCGAGGCGAAGCCGGTCACGCGCAATCCCGCGCCGCCCTTCATGACCTCGACGCTGCAGCAGGAGGCCTCGCGCAAGCTCTCCATGGGGCCCGAGCAGACCATGCGCACGGCCCAGCGGCTCTACGAAGCCGGCCACATCACCTACATGCGCACCGACGGCCTCGACATGGCCCCCGAGGCGGTCCACGCCGCGCGCGACGCCATCGGCGGGCGCTACGGCGCGCGCTACCGGCCGGAGAAGCCGCGTTTCTACAAGTCGAAGGCCAAGAACGCCCAAGAGGCGCACGAATGCATCCGCCCGACGCGGATGGACCGGGGCCCCGGCGACATCCAGGTGAGCGGCGAGGAGGCCCGGCTCTACGAGCTCATCTGGCAGCGCACGCTGGCGAGCCAGATGGCCGCCGCCCGCTTCGAGCGCACCACCGTCGAGATCGGCGACGGCGCGGGGACCGTCGGCCTGCGCGCCACCGGCCAGGTCCCGGTCTTCGACGGCTTCCTCCGCGTCTACGAGGAGGGCCGCGACGAGGCGCCGGAGGACGAGGACGACCGCCGCCTCCCCGCCATCGCGGAGGGCGCCGCGCTCGACCGCCGTGACGTGATGCCCGAGCAGCACTTCACCCAGCCCCCGCCCCGCTACACGGAGGCGACGTTGGTGAAGCGGCTCGAGGAGCTCGGCATCGGGCGGCCATCCACCTACGCCTCGATCATCGGCACCATTCAGGACCGCGGCTATGTCCGGAAGGAGAAGGGCCGTTTGCACCCGGAGGACAAGGGCCGCCTTGTCACCGCCTTCCTGGTCAACTTCTTCTCGCGCTACGTCTCCTACGACTTCACCGCCGAGATGGAGGACCAGCTCGACGAGATCTCCGGCGGCCGGGTCGACTGGCGCGGCGTCCTCGGCGAGTTCTGGGACGAGTTCTCGGCCGCCGTCGAGGAGACCGCCGACCTGCGCATCGGCGAGGTGGTCGAGAAGATCGACGAGGCGCTCGGCCCCCACCTCTTCCCCGAACCGGGCGACGGCTCGGACCCGCGCGCCTGCCCGGAATGCGGCTCCGGGCGGCTCGGCCTCAAGACCTCGAAGAAGGGCGGCGCCTTCATCGGCTGCTCGAACTACCCCGAGTGCCGCTACACCCGGCCGCTCGCCGCCGACCCCGAGGGCAACGCCGAGACCCGCGTCCTCGGCGAGCACGAGGGCCAGCCGGTGACGCTCCGCTCCGGCCCTTTCGGCCCTTACGTCCAGCTCGGCGAGCAGCAACAGGGCTCGGAGGAGAAGCCGAAGCGCGTCTCGGTGCCGAAAGGCACGGATATCGACCTCGAGACCGCAATCGCCCTCCTCTCGCTCCCCCGCGAAGTCGGCCGCCACCCGGACGGCGAGCCGCTCGAGGCCGGGGTCGGTCGCTACGGCCCCTACGTCCGCCACGGCCGCACCTATGCCAGCCTCTCCCGCGGCGACGACGTGCTGACCATCGGCATGAACCGCGCCATGGACCTGATTGCCCAGAAGGAGGCGCGCAAGGGCGGCGGCCGCGCCGCGCAGACCCCGCTCCGCGAGCTCGGCGAGCACCCGGAGGGCGGCGCGCTCAACCTGATGTCGGGGCGCTACGGCCCTTACGTGAAGTGGAACGGCACCAACGCCACCCTGCCGAAGGGCACCGACCCGGAGTCGCTGACCCGCGAACAGGCCCTGGAGCTGGTGGAGGCCAAGCGCAAGACGGGCAAGGGCGGAAAGAAGGGCAAAACCGCCAAGGGCCGGTCGCGCAAGGCGAAGGCGGGCAACGGCGCCGCCAAGGACAGCTCCGCCTGAACGGGCGCGCGCCGGCCCGCAAGACACGGGAGACAGCCATGCGCCTGATCCTCGCCCTTCTCGCCCTGGCGCTCCCCGCCCTCGCCGCGCTGCCGGCCACGGCCCAGCAGACCATGACCCATGACGGCGAGACGCGCCGCTACTGGGTCGAGCCGCCCCACGGCGCCCGCCCCGCCCCGGCGATCTTCGTCCTCCACGGCGGCGTCACCGTGCCGAGCCGGATGCGCCGCATCACCCACTTCACGCTGCACGAGAAGGGCTGGGCGGAAATTTATCCCGTCGCCCTCGGCGAGGCGTGGGAGGCGGAGGCCGATCTCGGCTTCCTCCGCGCTCTCGTCGACCGGCTGACGGGCGAGGGCCTGATCGACCCGGCCCGCGTCCACTTCGCCGGCGCCTCGGACGGCGGCGCCATGGTGCTCGACCTGCTCTGCGCGGCGCCCGGCCTCGCCGCCGGCGCGGCGGTCGTCTCGATGACCATGGCCGAGGGCCGGGACTGCCCGGACGCCCCGCCCGTTCCCGCCCTCCTCATCCACGGCACCGCCGACCCGATGGTGCCCTTCGCGGGCGGCGCCGGCCGCCTCTCGGCGGTCCAGACGGCGGCCCTCCTCGCCCGGCGCAACGGCTGTGGCCCCTACGAGGAGATCGCCATCACCGATCACTTCCCCGGCGACGGCGCGCGGGTCACGCTGCGCGCCTATCGCGGCTGCACGGCCCGCCTTCGCCATTACATCGTCGAGGGCGGCGGCCACACCTGGCCCGGCAACCGCGTCAGCCGCTGGGTGGAAGAGCGGCTCGGCAACACCGCCCGCGACATTTCCGCAACCTTCGTGATCGAGAACTTCTTCCTCGGCCGCTAGCCGCGCCCGGCGTTTGATTTCGCGGCCTCGGCCCCATATTGAGGCCGACCCATGACGCATTTCCCGACCAAGCAGGACATCCTCGACTGGATCCGCGACAACCCCGGCCAGGCCGGCAAGCGCGAGATCGCGCGTGCCTTCGGCATCAAGGGCGGCGGCCGCGTCGAGCTCAAGCGCATGCTGCGCGAGCTCGAGGACGAGGGCCATCTCGTCCGCAACCGCAAGCGCCTGAGGAAGCCCGGCCACCTGCCCCCCGTCGGCGTCCTCGTCGCCGGCGAGCCGGACGCCGACGGCGACGTCTTCGCCCACCCCGTCGACTGGGACGGCAAGCACGAGCCGCCACGCATCCTCTACACGCCCCGGAAGGGCGACCCCGCGCTCGGCCCCGGCGACCGCTTCCTCGCCAAGCTGCACCCGGTCCACGCCTACACCGAGCTTGCCTACGAGGCCCGCCTCATCAAGCGGCTGAAGACCG
>JBEPXW010000207.1:0-4472 GCA_041641715.1 Pseudomonadota bacterium | reverse complement strand
AGATGGCGGCGGTCGTGTCTGCGAGCTCGGTCAGCGTCACGAGGCCGACGTCCGGCACGCCGAGACGGGTGTTGGCGAGGCCCGCGCCAGTCAGGTAGGCGGCCTCGAAGCCGGCGTCGGCGATGATCCGCGCGGTCAGCGCGTTCGCGGCGCCGGGCACCAGCAGCGCGTCGCGCCGGGCCACGCGGTCGGCCAGGATGCGGCGGCGTTCGGCCAGGGTCGTCATGGGGCGTTCCTCCGCGGTCGTCGGGACCGCCAGTTAAGCCCGATCCGGGTGACGGACGCAATCGGTCCGGGCGCCCCGCAGTGTGCATTTCCGAGGGTGCCGCGCGCCGCGAATCGCGGCATTATGGAACCCTTGACGAGGCCGCGCCGGGATCAGCGCCATGACCACCACCGGGCTGACCGTGTTCGACGACACGATCCACGCCACCAACACCTGGCTGCACGAGATCGGCTCGCGCATGGTGTGGGACGACCGGCGCAAGGCCTATCGGCTCCTGCGCACGAGCCTGCACGCGATCCGCGACCGGCTGCCCCCGACGGCGGCGGCGCATCTCGCGGCCCAGCTGCCGCTCCTGATGCGCGGCGTGTTCTACGAGGGCTGGCGGCCCTCGGAGGTGCCGAAGAAGACACGCACGCGCGACGAGTTTCTTTCGGGGATCCGCGACGCATTCTCCGACGACCCCGACTTCGACGCCGAGGCCGCCTTCCGCGAGATGGTCGCGGTCATGAAGCTGCACGTCTCGGCCGGCGAGATGGAGGCGCTGCGCCGCGCCATGCCGGACCCGATCAAGGCGCTCTGGGAGGACGAGCCGCCGGCCTGAGCGGGGGACATGACGGGCGCGGCCGCGCACACTATGTCGATCGGTGCGGCCGTCCCGGCGCAATTGACCGGGGTCAAGGCGGGGCGGGCCGCACGCGGGGACAGTCCGACGCCGGGAAAACGGAGGAGACAATGCAGACACCGGTCGAGATCATCTGGCACAACCTGGACCCGTCACCCTCGGTCGAGGAGAAGGTGCACGAGCGGGTAGGCCGACTCGAGAAGTTCTTCGACCGCATCATCGGCTGCCACGTGGTCGTCGAGGCGCCGCACCAGCGCCACCGCACCGGCAACGCCTACGAGGTACGGCTCGAGGTGACGGTTCCGGGCTCGGTGCTGACGATCGACCGCAAGCCCGGCGACGAGCGCGCCCATGCGGATATCCACGTCGCCGTGCGCGACGCCTTCGAAGCCATGGAGCGCAAGCTGCGCCGCTGGAAGCAGCAGCACAGCGGCCGGCCGGAGGTCGACCACACGCCCATGCTGCAAGGCCGGATCGCGGAGATCAACCACTCCGGCAACGCCGGCCAGATCGCCACGGCCGACGGGCGGCTGGTCTACTTCCACCGCAACGCCGTGGTGAACGGCGCCTTCGACACCCTGGAGGTCGGCCACCCGGTCGAGCTGGTGATCGCGCCGCAGGACGACGCCGTCAACGTCCATGCCAGCACGGTGCGCGCCATCGGCGAGCGGCGGCTGGTCGACGAGCCGCACTGAGCGGCCGGCCGGACCCGTGTTCCGCGACCGCACGGAGGCCGGCGAGCGGCTGGCGGAGGCGCTCGAGAAGCTCTTCGCCGACCAGCCGTCGCTGGCGCCGCCGGTCGTGCTGGCGCTGCCGCGCGGCGGGGTCCCGGTGGCGTTTGAGATCGCCCGGCGCCTCGACGCGCCGCTCGACCTCGTGCTGGTGCGCAAGATCGGCGCGCCGGGCCAGCCCGAGCTCGCCGCCGGGGCGATCGTCGACGGCGAGAGCCCGGAGCTGGTACTGAACGACGAGGTCGTGCGCCATGCGGGCCTCGGCGAGGCCGATCTGGAGGCGGCGAAGCGGCGCGAGCTTGCGGAGATCGAGCGCCGGCGCGCCTTCTACCTCGGCGGCCGCGAGCCCCGGGGCGTCGCCGGACGCACAGCCATCCTGGTGGATGACGGCATCGCCACCGGGGCCAGCATGCGCGCCGCGGTCCACGCGCTCAGGCGACGGGGACCCGAGACGCTGGTTCTCGCCGTGCCGGTGGCGGCCCGGGAGACCATCGCCGCGTTCAGGGCCGAGGCCGACCGGGTGGTCTGCCTCGACGCGCCCGACTGGTTCTGGGCGGTCGGGGCGCAGTACCGCGACTTCCGCCAGACCACAGACGAGGAGGTGCAGCGGCTCCTGGCCGAGGCGCGGCGCTTCGGCGACGCGGGGAACGACGGGCGCTGACCGGTTGGGGCCGCGGCTCAGGCGCCGGTCGTCTCCGGGTCGAAGGCCGGGCCGTTCGGGCCGAGGCGGACCCCGGGCCTGAGCCGGCGGTAGGGAATGCGGTCGAGCTGGCAGGGGTTGGCGCCGGGCGACTCGGCGAAGATGACCGTCTCGGCGATCGGCTCGTAGTCGGCGAGGAAGTGGACGGCGCTCTTCACGGCGAGGACGCGCATGGCGCCGGGCTCTATACCGACCGCGCGGAAGAACTCCCGGTCGGCGTTCTGGGCGCGGCGCGAGCCGACGACGATCGCCAGGCCGCCGACACGAAGCGCCGCCATGGGCCCGAGATGGGCATGGCTGCCGCCATAGAACGGGCCGGTGCAGAGGAAGCTGCCGTCGGAGAGACGCTCGACGGTGGCGGTGACGCGGACGGGCGGGCCGCCGGTCTCGGGGAACTTTCCGCCGATGCCGGCCTCGATGGTCGCGCCCTCGCCCGCCGCGTGGGCCGCGGCCGCCGTCTCGGGGTCCCAGATCATGCCGATCGCGGCCTCCTCGGCACCCGCCTCGAGGAGCGCGGCGAGTAGGCCTGTGCTGTCGCCGACCGCCCCCGCGCCGGGGTTGTCCTGCGGGTCGCAGATCACCACGGGCCGGGTGGCGGCGGCGGAGACCTGCATGGCGCGGCGCACGGCCTCCGCCGCGGGGACCAGGGGATTGTGGAGCTCGCCCTCGGCGGCCGCGACCTCTGCCAGCATGACGTCCGCCGCGCGGTCCACCGCAGCCTGATCGGCACCGAAAGCGAGCACCGAGGGGCCGCAATGGCGGATATCGGCGGGCGGGAAGCCAAAGGCGAAGTCGACGGAGGCGACGCCCTCGCCCGCCAGCTCCGGCAGCCGCGCATAGAGGCGGCGGCCGGGCTCGCGGCGGGTGGATTGAACGGTGATCGGCGCGATGAAGCCCGCCTGCCGGAAGGCGCGGGCGAAGGGCGCGCCGCCGGCCAGCTCGTCGCGCAGGAGCGCGGCAGCGCGGGCCCCGGTTTCCGCCATGTCCACATGCGGGTAGGTCCGGTAGATCGCGACCGAGGACGCCAGCGCGGCGAACTCCGGCGTCAGGTTGCCGTGGAGGTCGAGGCTGACGGCGACGGGCAGGTCGGGGCCGACGACGGCGCGGACTCGGCGCAACAGTTCGCCCTCGCCGTCCTCGTGGGACTGGGTGACCATGGCGCCGTGGAGGTCGAGATAGACGCCGTCGAGGTCACCGGCGCGCGCGATGCGCTCGCAGATCATCCCCGCGATCCGGTCGAACGCGGCGTCCTCGACATAGCCGCCGGGCTCGGCGCCGGCCCAGAGGATCGGCACGAGGTCGAAACCGTCGGCCGCGTTCATGAAGCCGCCGATGGGGATGTTGAGGCCGCCGAACGTCTCCGGCACGGCGTCGCCTTCGGTGATGCCGGGCCAGGCGCCGCCGCGGGCGAAGTCGTCGTAGCGGGTCGGGATCGGCGCGAAGGTGTTGGTCTCGTGCTGGAAGCCGGCGACGGCGATGCGGGGGCGGGCCATCCGTCAGCCCTCCGCCGGGGCGAAGGCGATGTCCTCCGCCGGGTCGAGCGGGAAGATCGGCCGGCGCAGGCGGCGGTATTCGAGGACGCGGTTGTCCGAGGTGGTCACGCCCTCGCCGTCGAGCGGGAAATGCAGCGCGAGGTCCGGCTGCACCGGCTGGAACCCGGCGCGATAATGGATGCGGGACTTCAAGAGGATGTAGCTGCAGGCTGCGGGGTCGATGCCGTTGTTGGTGAGGATCCCGGCGTCCCAGGGCTCGTGGTGGCGCGACGTGACGACAATCTTCATGCCGCCGGTCTCGAGCACGGCGGTCGGGCCTGTGTTCACCTGGACGCCGGTATACATCGGCCCCTCGACGATCCAGCGGCCATCCGTCACCTTCGTCACGCGGCCGGAGAGGCGGAGCGGACGGCCCTCGAGCCCGATCGCCGGCATGTCCGTCTTGCCGCCGAGATCGAGGGTGACCTCCGTGCCTTCCCCGGCGGCGTGCATCGCGGCGGCGGCTTGCGGGTCGCAGATGGCGGCGGCGGCGACGCGGTCGAGGCCGGCCTTCAGCACCGCCTCGATCACCGTCATCACGTCCGCCGTGCCGCCCGAGCCGACATTGTCGGCGTGGTCGAGCAGGACCACCGGCGCGGCGTTGGCCGCGCGGGCGGCCTCGATGCTCTGCCGGAGGTCGCGGTGGCGGTAGACGAGGCCC
>JBEPXW010000206.1:0-4474 GCA_041641715.1 Pseudomonadota bacterium | reverse complement strand
CCCGACTTGCGCCTCGAGCTCGTCGAGCTTGCCGCGAATGGCGTCGGGTTCGACCCGAAGGCCGGGCCGGGCCGCGATCTCGTCCAGGCGGGACTCCATTGCTGCCAACCGCGACCCGAGCGACTCAGCCAGCGGCCCGGACTGAGGCCGTTCTGCAAGCACCGCTAGGTGTCGCTCGAGGGCGGAGAGCCGGTCCGCCAAGGCGCCCGTGTCGAGCCTCGGCGGGGTTTGCTCGGCGAGGGCGTCGACGGCGCTTTCGAGGGCCGCGAGGCGACGCCCGACCTGGTCGGTTGCGGAGGCTGACGGCAAGCGATTGCCAAGGGCGTCGAGGCGTGCCGTCAGGGACGCGATCCGATCCTCCAGGGCCATCGTGTCGAGCGCCGGCGTCGGCCGCTCCGCGAGGCTGCCGACCGTGCTTTCGAGGGCGGCGAGGCGGCGCCCGATCTCCTCGGCGGCGGAGGCCGGAGGCAGGCGTTGGGCCATCGCATCAATGCGCTCGGCCAGCGACGCGATCCGCTCGGCTAGCGCGTCCGTGTCCTTCGGCGGCGGCCGGCTTGGTCCAAGCGTTGCTAGGCGCGCGTCGAGCATGCCCAGCCGCGCTTCGATGCGCTTGAGGCGGGCGCCCTGCGTTTCGTCATCCGGTGCCGCCGCCGGGGCCGCAACGAAGGCGGGTAGGAGGGAGGTCAGACGCCTGGGCTCGAAATCGAGGTACCAGAGCACCACGACTCCGCCCAGGATCGCGAAGAAGGCAACGCGAAGGACAACGGTCACGACACACTCCAAGCCTGGTGGCGCCGAGGGTAAGGCAAGGCCCCCAACCGTTCAAGGAGAACGACGGTGACCGGGAACGCCCGGCCGGCTGTGCAGCGCGGCGCGGACGCGCTCGAAGTTCATGCCGATTATCTCCGGCGCGAGCCGCGCGGAGGCTCAATCGAGGAGGCCCAATCTCGGCGCGGACATCCACGCGCTGCCCATGGCCCGCATCGGCCGTTCGTATTCCGGGATCGCCCGCAAGCCGGCGCCCGACGCGGCGCGGTTCGCGGCTGAGCACTGTATGGCAGGCCGCCGGTGCGCGCACGGCGGCAAGGCGCCGCTTGCCAGCGTGGCGACGGCGCGGGAGAAAGGGGCGAGCCCGTCGCGGGGCAAGGGGAGTGTCGGCGCGTGGTCCCGGAGAACTGTTTTTCGCAATCGGCGTTAAACGTGAGCCCCGCGATCATGTAACCTTGCGGGCTCTTGGGCGAAGAATGGGCTGTATGGCGGAGGATCGATGGCCGAGGAGAGCGACCCGACCCGTGCGGAGGCGGCGGACTATCCCCGTGATCTGGTCGGTTACGGGCAAACTCCGCCGGATCCGCGCTGGCCCGGGAGCGCCAGAATTGCCGTCCAGGTGGTGGTGAACTACGAGGAGGGCGGCGAGAACTGCATTCTGCACGGCGACCCGGCCTCCGAGGCGGGCCTCTCCGAGATCATCGGCGCCCGGCCCTGGCCCGGCCAGCGCCACATGAACATGGAGTCGATCTACGAGTACGGCGCCCGCGCCGGCTTCTGGCGGCTCTGGCGGATGCTCACGGTGCGCGGCATCCCCGTTACCGTCTATGGCGTCGCGATGGCGCTCGCGCGGAACCCGAAGGCGGTCGCGGCCATGCGCGAGGCGGGCTGGGAGATCGCCAGCCACGGGCTCAAATGGATCGACTACAAGGACGTCTCGCGCGCCGACGAGAAGGCCCACATGGACGAGGCGATCCGGATCCACGCGCGGGTGACCGGCGAGCGCCCGCTTGGCTGGTACACGGGGCGCTGCTCGGAGAACACGCTCGGGCTCGTCATGGAGGAGGGCGGTTTCCTCTACTCGGCCGACTCCTACGCCGACGACCTGCCCTACTGGGTCGCGGGACCGGACGGCCCGTTCCTGATCGTTCCCTACACCCTCGACGCCAACGACATGCGCTTCGCCACCGCGCAGGGCTTCAACTCCGGCGACCAGTTCTACGCCTATCTGAAGGACACCTTCGACGTGCTTTATGCCGAGGGCGAGGCAGGCGCCCCGAAGATGATGTCGGTCGGGCTCCATTGCCGCCTCGTCGGCCGGCCCGGCCGGGCCGCCGCGCTGGCGCGCTTTCTGGATTACGCCGCGGCACAGCCGGGGGTATGGTTCGCCCGCCGGATCGACATCGCCCGGCACTGGCACGAGCATCACGCGCCCGCGCCGGGCGCCATCCGCCAGAGGCAAGCCTGATGGCCGGACGCACCTACCATTCCCCGCACGGCGGCCTGCCCGAGCAGGACGCGCTTGTGACCGACCGCGCTGTCTTCACCCAGGCCTACGTCGTGATCCCGCGCGGCGTCATGCGCGACATCGTCACCAGCCGCCTGCCGCACTGGGAGGGCACCCGCGCGTGGATCCTGGCCCGCCCCCTCTCCGGCTTCGCAGAGACCTTCGCGCAATACGTCATGGAAGTCGCCCCCGGCGGCGGCAGCGAGCGGCCCGAGCCCGACACGCGCGCCGAGGCCGCGCTCTTCGTGATGGAGGGCGAACTGGCCCTGTCGCTCGGGGCCGAGACCCACCGCCTCGGCCCGGGCGGCTTCGCCTACATCCCGCCCGAGGCCGGATGGACCGTCCGGAACGGCGGCGACGCGCCGGTCCGCTTCCAATGGTTCCGCAAGGCCTACGAGCCCGTCGAGGGCCTCGGCCCGCCCGATCCGGTCGTCGCCGACGAGGCCGAGATCGCCCCCGACCCGATGCCGCACACCGACGGCCGCTGGGCCACGACGCGCTTCGTCGACCCCGAGGACATGCGCCACGACATGCACGTGACCATCGTCACCTACGAGCCGGGCGCCGTGATCCCCTTTGCCGAGACGCACGTGATGGAGCACGGCCTCTACGTGCTGGAGGGCAAGGGCGTCTACCGCCTGAACCAGGACTGGGTGGAGGTCGAGGCGGGCGACTTCATGTGGCTGCGCGCCTTCTGCCCGCAGGCCTGCTACGCCGGCGGCCCGGGCCGGTTCCGCTACCTGCTCTACAAGGACGTGAACCGCCACCCGCGCCTCGACCCGCCGGGGCGGGGGGCGTGATGGCGGAGCCGATTCCCGTCGAGCCGCTGACCGCGGAGGCGTTCGCCTCCTTCGGCGCCGTGATCGAGGCCGATCACGCCCGCAGCCATCTCATCAACGAGGGCCTCTGCCGGCGCTACCACGCGCTTGCCGTCGCGGACTGCGACGGCGATGTGATTCTGTCGATCTTCCGCGCCACCGCCTGGCCGCGGCCCATTCGCATTTCCATGCTCGAGCGGCACCCCCTGGGCAGCCAGGCCATCGTGCCGATGGAGCGCCACGCATGGCTCGCGGTGGTCGCGGAACGGCCGGAGCCCGCCGCTTGCCGCGCCTTCCTCGCCCGCGGCGACCAGGGGCTGCAGATCGCCCGCGGCGTCTGGCACCACCCGCTGCTGGCGCTCGCGCCGGTGCACGACTTTCTCGTGATCGACCGTGCCGGGCCGGGCGAGAACCTCGAGGAGCGGTCTTTTACCGAGGGCGCGGAGCGGGTGATCGCGCCGATCTGACCCTTCCCGGCTTTTTCGCAGGGTGGTTTGCGTCGCACCCCCGACTCGGGCGATATCGCGGCTCAAGAAACGGAGAAGGAATTCGAAGACGGGAGAGACCCCATGGCCAAGACCTATGACGTCCTCATCTTCGGCGCTTCCTACGGCTCGCTCCTCGCGACGAAGCTGATCCTCGCCGGCCACAACGCGACCCTTGTCTGCCTGCCCGAGGAGGCGGAGCTCATCAACGCCGAGGGCACCCTCGTGCGCATGCCGGTGAAGGGCCGCGAGGGGCTGGTCGAGATCTCCTCGCGCCAGGCGCCGGGCAGGCTCTCGGCGACGACCCCGGCCGAGGCCGACCCGACAAATTACGACCTCGTCGCGCTCGCCATGCAGGAGCCGCAGTACCGCCACCCAGAGGTGCGCTCGCTGCTCGACCGCGTGGCGAAGGGCCGCGTGCCCTGCATGTCGATCATGAACATGCCGCCGCTGCCCTATCTGAAGCGGATCTCGGAGGTGGACCCGGAGACGATCAAGGCCTGCTACACCGACCCGAGCGTCTGGGACGGCTTCGACCCCGCGTTGATGACGCTCGCGAGCCCCGACCCGCAGGCCTTCCGCCCGCCGGAGGAGCCGGTCAACGTCCTGCAGGTCAGCCTGCCCACCAACTTCAAGGTGGCGCGCTTTGAGTCGGACGAGCACACGGCGATCCTGCGCGACCTCGAGGCCGCGATCGACGCCATCCGCTACGATCCGGGCGACGGGCCGGTGGAGCTGCCGGTGAAGCTCCGCGTCCACGACTCGGTGTTCGTGCCGCTGGCCAAGTGGGCGATGCTGCTGACCGGCAACTACCGATGCGTCACGCCGGGCGAGGCGCGCTCGATCCGCGACGCGGTGCATTCGGACCCGGGCGCCTCGCGCGACGTCTATGACTG
>JBEPXW010000205.1:0-4483 GCA_041641715.1 Pseudomonadota bacterium | reverse complement strand
ACGAAGCGCAGCGGCCAGGAGATGTGCGGCATGGCGCTGAGCAGCGTCTCGCGCTCGCGCAGCGCCTCGCGCACGAGGCGGAACTCGGAGTGCTCGAGATAGCGCAGTCCGCCGTGGAAGAGCTTGGTCGAGGCGGAGGATGTCGCCTGCGCGAGGTCGCCCTGCTCGGCCAGCACCACGCTCAGGCCGCGGCCGGCGGCGTCGCGCGCGATGCCGCAGCCGTTCACCCCGCCGCCGATGACGGCGAGGTCGTAGAGGGGATCCGTCGCCTCAGGCGACATGTTCGCTTTCCGTCGGATACGAAAACGCCTCGTTCGCGACGACCACCTCGACGTCGTGGGCGTCGCAGGCGGCGAGGAACACCTCGGGCGGCCTCCGGTCGGTGACGAACACGTCGATGCGGGCGAGGTCCGAGATCCGCACCGGCGCCGAGCGGTCGAACTTCTGATGGTCGGCGACCAGCACGGTGCGCCGGGCGCTCTCGATGATGGCCCGCGCGACCAGCACCTCGCGGTAGTCGTAGTCGAGCACGGTGCCGTCCTCGTCGAGGGCCGAGGCGCCGATCACCGCGCAGTCCACCCGGAACTGGCGGATGAACTCCACCGCCGCCTCGCCGACGATGCCGCCGTCGGACTGGCGCACGACGCCGCCCGCGAGGATCAGCTCCTTCCGCGGCGAGCCGCTCAGGATGTTTATCACGTTGATATTGTTGGTGATCACCACGAGGTCGCGGTGCTGGTAGAGGGCGCGTGCGACCTGCTCGGTGGTGGTGCCGATGTTGACGATGAGCGAGCTGTTGTCGGGGATCAGCGGCGCGGCCGCCGCGCCGATCCGTGCTTTCTCCTCGGCCATCAGGCTGCGCCGCTCGGCATAGGCGAGGTTCGAGACGCTGTTGGCCGGCACGGCGCCGCCATGGACCCGCGCGAGCAGGCCGCGGGCGCAGAGCTCGTTGAGGTCGCGGCGAATCGTCTGCGGCGTCACGGCGTAGGCGCTGGCGAGACCGTCGACGGATACCCGCCCCTGCCCGCGCGCGGCGGCCAGGATGTCCTTCTGGCGGTCCGACATGTCCATCTGGCGCTTGGTCCCGCTCCGCGTTTTGCCTGCGGGCGGCCGGCCGCGCGCCCGAGACTCGGTGTTTGGATGAATCATACGAATTTTCACTTGACGTGCAAGGGATGTTCATTCGAACATAATGAGGCCCGAAAAACGGGCCGCGCGACAATCATCGGGAGGAGACCATGCGCAACCAGTTACTGTCGGCAGCGGCCGTGGCCGCGCTGACGCTCGCGGCGTTCCCCGCCGAGGCGGACATGGCGGCCGCCGAGCGGTGGATCGACGAGGAGTTCCAGCCCTCCACCCTCACCCGCGACGAACAGCTCGCGGAGATGGAGTGGTTCATCCAGGCCGCCGAGCCGTTCCAGGGCATGGAGATCAACGTGCTGTCGGAGACGATCCCGACGCACTCCTACGAGTCCGAGACGCTGACCCAGGCCTTCGAGGAGATCACCGGCATCACGGTGAACCACCAGCTGCTCGGCGAGGGCGAGGTGGTGCAGGCGGTCCAGACGCAGATGCAGACGAACCGCAACCTCTATGACGCCTATGTCAACGACTCCGACCTGATCGGCACGCATTCGCGCCTCCAGAACGCGCGGAATCTCACCGACTGGATGGAGGGCGAAGGCGCGGACGTCACCAACCCGAACCTCGACCTCGAGGACTTCATTGGTATCTCGTTCACCACCGGCCCGGACGGCAAGGTGTGGCAGCTGCCCGACCAGCAGTTCGCCAACCTTTACTGGTTCCGCAAGGACTGGTTCGACCGCGAGGACCTGCAGCAGCAGTTCAAGGAGATCTACGGCTACGAGCTCGGCGTCCCGGTGAACTGGTCGGCCTACGAGGACATCGCCGACTTCTTCACCAACCACGTCGAGGAGATCGACGGCGTCCGCGTCTATGGCCACATGGACTACGGCAAGCGCGCCCCGGACCTCGGCTGGCGCATGACGGACGCCTGGCTCTCCATGGCCGGCGCCGGGGACAAGGGCCTCCCGAACGGGCGGCCCGTGGACGAGTGGGGCATCCGGATGCCGGAGGACTCCTGCAACCCGGTCGGCTCGTCAGTCAGCCGCGGCGGCGCGGCGAACGGGCCGGCCGCCGTCTACGCCATACGCAAGTGGGACGAGTGGCTGCGCCAGTACGCGCCTCCGGGGGCGGCCAGCCTTGACTTCTACCAGTCGCTGCCGGCCCTGGCGGAGGGCAACGTGGCGCAGCAGATTTTCTGGTACACGGCCTTCACCGCAAACATGGTCGCGCCCCAGTCCGAGGGCAACAACACCGTGGACGAGGAGGGCAATCCGCTCTGGCGCATGGCGCCGTCGCCGCACGGGCCGTACTGGGAGGACGGCCAGAAGCTCGGCTACCAGGACGCTGGCTCCTGGACGATCCTGAGCTCGACGCCGGTGGACCGCGCCAAGGCGGCGTGGCTCTACGCCCAGTTCGTCACCTCGAAGACCGTGGACGTGAAGAAGAGCCATGTCGGCCTCACCTTCATCCGCGACTCCTCGATCCGCCACGAGAGCTTCTCCGAGCGCGCGCCGAAGCTGGGCGGCCTGGTCGAGTTCTATCGCTCGCCGGATCGGGTGCTCTGGACGCCCACGGGCGTGAACGTGCCGGACTACCCGAAGCTGGCGCAGCTCTGGTGGCAGAACATCGGCGACGTCACCGCCGGCACCTTCTCGCCGCAGGAGGCGATGGACCGCCTCGCCGAGCAGATGGACCAGGTTATGGCCCGCATGCAGGCGGCGGACGAGCAGGCCGAAGTCTACTCGGGCTGTGGCCCGCGGCTGAACGAGCCGAAGGACCCAGAGGAGTGGCTGTCCATGGAGGGCTCGCCGAAGCCGAAGCTCGACAACGAGAAGCCTCAGGGCGAGACCGTCGCCTACGAGGACCTCGTGCAGCGCTGGCAGGAAGCGCAGTAAACCAAGCGAACCGTGCCGGGGGGCGAGCCGTCCCCCGGCGCACCTCCGGGCCGCACCCGCCAACCAGAGAAATCGGGCCAGGGCACGCGATGACGCTCGAACTCAGGAACGTGGTCAAGCGTGTCGGCGCCGAGACCCACATCTACGAAACCAGCCTGACGCTGGCCGAGCGCGGCTTCAACGTGTTGCTCGGCGCGACCGGCGCGGGCAAGACGACCCTCATGAAGCTGATGGCGGGGCTCGAGAAGCCGACCTCGGGTGCGATCCTGATGGGCGGCCAGGACGTCACGCAGGTCTCGCCCCAGAGCCGCAACGTCTCGCTCGTGCACCAGTTCTTCATCAACTACCCGAACATGACCGTGTTCGAGAACATCGCCTCGCCGCTGCGCGTCGCGCGGGTGCCGAAGGACGAGATAAAGCGCCGGGTCACCGAGACGGCGGAGCTGCTGAAGGTTGCCCAGTTCCTCGGGCGCAACCCCTCGGAGCTCTCGGGCGGTCAGCAGCAGCGCGTGGCGCTCGCGCGCGCCATCGTCAAGGACTCGGGGCTGGTGCTGCTCGACGAGCCCTTGGCAAACCTCGACTACAAGCTCCGCGAGGAGATGCGCGACCAGCTCCCCGAGCTCTTTGCCGGGCGCGGCGCGATCGTCGTCTACGCCACCTCGGACCCGGGGGAGGCGCTGCTACTCGGCGGCCACACGGCGACGCTCAAGGAGGGCCGCGTCACCCAGTTCGGCGCCAGCGGGGAGGTCTACCGCCGGCCGCGCGACCGGGAGACCGCAGAGATCTTCTCCGACCCGCCGATCAACATCGCGCCGGTCCGGAAGGAGGGCGACGAGATCGTGCTCGAGGGCAGCATCCGCTGGAAGGCGGCGGGCGAGATCAGGGACGCCGCGGACGGCGACTACACGCTCGGCGTCCGGCCCCACTTCGTCAACCCGCTCGCGCATGCCGAGGACGCGGTCAGGCTCACGGGGCGGGTGCTGATCACCGAGCTCTCCGGCTCCGAGAGCGTCGCGCATTTCGAGCTCGGCGGCCGCGCCTGGATCTCGCAGAGCCACGGCGTGCACGGCTTCGAGGTCGGGCAGAGCCACGACTTCTGGCTCGACCCGAGGGGATGCCTCTATTTCGGCGCGGACGGACGGCTGATCGCGGCCGGCGACGCGGAAAGGGCCGCGTGATGGCGCGGATCGATCTCAGGGGCGTGCGCCACAGCTACCTCGCGAGGCCGCGCGACGAGTCGGACTGGGCGATCCGGCGCGTCGACCTCGAGTGGTCGGACGGCGGCGCCTACGCGCTGCTCGGGCCATCGGGCTGCGGCAAGACGACGATGCTCAACATCATCTCCGGCCTCGTCACCCCGACCGAGGGGCAGGTGCTGTTCGACGGCGAGGACGTGACGCCGCTGCCGCCCGACCGGCGCAACATCGCGCAGGTGTTCCAGTTCCCGGTCATCTACGACACCATGACCGTCTACGACAACCTGGCCTTCCCGCTCAGGAACC
>JBEPXW010000204.1:0-4494 GCA_041641715.1 Pseudomonadota bacterium | reverse complement strand
AAGGAGGCGAACATTTTCCTCGTTCAGCCGCCGCCGGTCAGCGGCGTCGGCACCGCGGGCGGCTGGAAGATGTACGTGCAGGACCGCGCCGGGCGCGGCGTGGAGGCACTCGAGCAGGCGACGACGCAGCTCATGATCGCCGCCAACCAGGAGCCCGGCCTTCAGCGCGTCTTCACCCAGTTCAACACCGACACGCCCAAGATCTACGCCGACATCGACCGGGTGAAGGCCGAGATGATCGGCATTCCCGCCGAGCGCGTCTTCGAGACGCTGGAGATCTACATCGGCTCGGCCTTCGTCAACGATTTCAACTTCATCGGCCGGACCTACCGCGTCACCGCCCAGGCGGAGGGCCGCTTCCGCGACGAGCCGGGCGACATCGCCAGCCTCAAGACCCGGTCCGACGCCGGCCTGATGACGCCGGTCGGCGCGGTGGCGACCTTCCGCGACATCACCGGCCCCTACCGGGTGGCGCGATACAACCTCTACCAGTCCGCGGCGCTCCAGGGCGCGGCAGCGCCCGGCGTCTCGACCGGCGTGGCGCTGGCGAAGATGGAGGAATTGGCGGCGCAAGTCCTGCCTGACGGCTTCGGCTTCGAGTGGACCGAGCTCGCGCTGCAGGAAAAGCGGGCCGGCAATACGGCGATCTTCGCCTTCGTCCTCGCGACGGTCTTCGTCTTCCTGCTGCTGGCGGCGCAGTACGAGAGCTGGCTGCTGCCGCTCTCGGTGATCCTGATCGTGCCCATGTGCCTGTTGGCCTCAGTGGCCGGGATCCAGTTCCGCGGCATGGACAACAACATCCTGACGCAGGTCGGCTTCGTCGTCCTTGTCGGCCTCGCGTCGAAGAACGCCATTCTCATCGTCGAGTTCGCCCGCCAGGGCGAGGAGCAGGGCATGAGCCGGCGCGACGCCGCGATCCACGCGGCGCGGCTGCGCTTGCGCCCCATCCTGATGACCTCGCTGGCGCTGATCTTCGCGGTGGTGCCCCTGATGCTCGCCACCGGCGCGGGCGCCGAGATGCGCCAGGCGCTCGGCACGGCCGTGTTCTTCGGCATGCTCGGCGTGACGCTCTTCGGCCTCGTCTTCACGCCGGTCTTCTACGTCACTTGCCGCTGGTTCGGTGCCGTGCTGCGCGGCGAGACACGGCGGGACGAGCAGGAGACGTGAGCGCTGCCCGGTGACGCCCCGCTCCGGCGCGGCTAGAGTGCCGGCATGAAGGCGGGAAACAGGACGCCCGGCGCGCGGCTGCGCATCGTGCTCGAGCCGGACATTGCCATCGGCCCCGGCAAGGCCGACATCCTCGAGGGCATCCGCGAGACCGGCTCGATCGCCGCGGCGGGCCGGCGCTTAGGAATGAGCTACAAGCGCGCCTGGCTCCTCGTGGAGACCATGAACCGCTGCTTCCGCGAGCCGCTCGTCGCCACCAGCCGCGGCGGCCGCGCCCGCGGCGGCGCCCGGCTGACGCCCACGGGCGAGCGGGTGCTGGAAAGCTATCGCCGGATGGAGCGCGCGACCGCCAAGGCCATCGATGGCGAGATGACCGAACTGCGGAGGTTGCTGGCCGACCCGGAAATTAGCGATTGAGACGCCGCGGGCCGCTCGATATGTTCATATAAACATGTCGGCAATCGCGTGACCGCGCCATGCTCCTGCGCCACTTGACGGCCCTCTGCCTGTTCGCCGCCGCCGTGGCCGTCGCGCCGCTCTCCGGGCCGGCGGCGCGCGCGGATTGCGGAGCGCCAGTGATCGCCGCCGCGTCGAACCTGCAATTCGCGCTGAAGCGGATTACGGAGAAATTCCAGTTCTCTACAGGGCACTCCTTGAAGCTTTCCTTCGGCTCCTCCGGCAACCTGGCGCGGCAGATCCGGCAGGGAGCGCCCTTCGCAATGTTCCTCGCTGCCGACGAGCGCTATGTCCTCGACCTCGCGCGCGACGGCCTCACGCGCGACGAGGGCGCGGTCTACGCCGTCGGCCGGCTCACCCTCATGGTCCCGCACGGATCGCCGCTCGAGGCCGACGGCGCGCTCGACGACCTCGCCGCGGCGCTCGCGGAGAACCGCGTCACCCGCTTCGCCATCGCCAACCCGGAGCACGCGCCCTATGGCGAGCGGGCCGAGGAGGCGTTGCGCCACAAGGGCCTCTGGGAAGCCATCCGACCCCTCCTCGTCCTCGGCGAGAACGTCAGCCAGGCGGCGCAGTTCGTCGCCTCCGGCAATGCCGATGGCGGACTGATCCCGCACGCGCTGGCCCGCGACCCCAATGTCGCCGACCGCGGCGAATTCGCCCTCGTGCCGGCGGATTGGTACACGCCGCTCCGCCAGCGCATGGTCCTCATGCCGGGCGCCGGGCCGGCCGCCGAGGCGTTCTTCGACTACCTCCAGGGGCCGGAAGCCCGGGCGATCCTCGATCGCTACGGCTACGCCCTGCCCGCCGGCGCCGGTTGAGCGGGAACCGATGATGGACTGGACCGCCCTCTCGCTCTCGTTCCAGCTCGCGGCGCTGACGATCCTGGTGCTGATACCGCTCGGCATCGCGCTCGGCCGCGTCCTCGCCTGGCGCGCCTTCCGCGGCAAGGTGCTGGCCGAGGCGCTGGTGGCGCTCCCCCTCGTCCTGCCGCCGACCGTGCTCGGTTACTACCTGCTCGTGGCCTTCGGCCGCGCCTCGCCACTCGGCCAGCTCTGGCAGGCGGCGTTCGGCCAGCCGCTGGTCTTCACCTTCGAGGCGCTGCTGATCGCCTCGATCATCTTCAATCTGCCCTTCGCCGTGCAGCCGATCCAGCGCGGCTTCGAGGCCATCCCCCGCGAGGTGCGCGAGGCCGCCGCCTGCTGCGGCATGTCGCCCTGGCGCGCGCTGGTCCGCGTCGAGCTGCCGCTCGCCTGGCCGGGCATCCTCACCGGCGCGGTGCTGAGCTTCGCGCACACGCTCGGCGAGTTCGGCGTCGTCCTGATGGTCGGCGGCTCGATCCCCGGCGAGACCCGGACCGTCGCCATCGCCATCTACGACAGCGTGCAGGCCTTCGACGATGCCGCGGCGGCGCGCATGTCCGCCGTCCTTCTCGCCATCTCGATGACCACCATCGCGCTGACCTTCGCCTTCTCGCGCCGCATCGGGCGCCGGCTCGGATGAGCGGCGCGGAGGGCCTCGACGTCTTGCTCGAGCAGGAGGCGCCGATCCCGCTCGCCGCCGCCTTCACCTGCGCGCCGGGCGAGGTGATGGCGCTGGTCGGCCCCTCGGGCAGCGGTAAGTCCACCATCCTCCGCGCCGTCGCCGGCACCTACCGCGTCCCCGGAGGCCGCGTCACGGTCGCCGGCGAAACCTGGCTCGACAGCGCGCACGGCATCGCGCTCCCGCCGCACCGCCGCCCCGCCGGCATGGTGTTCCAGAGCTACGCCCTCTTTCCCCACATGACGGCACTCGCCAACGTCACCGCCGCCATGGGCCACCTGCCCCGCGCCGTCAGGGACGGCCGAGCCCGGCGCGTCCTCGACCTCGTCCACCTCGCCGGCCTCGAGGACCGCCGCCCCGCCGAGCTCTCCGGCGGCCAGCAGCAGCGCGTCGCCGTGGCGCGCGCGCTGGCGCGCGAGCCGAAGGTGCTGCTCCTCGACGAGCCCTTCTCGGCCGTCGACAAGGCCACCCGCCAGCGCCTCTACCGCGAGATCGCCGAGCTCCGCCGCGTCCTCTCCATGCCCGTCGTCCTCGTCACCCACGACCTCGAGGAGGCGGCGATGCTCGCCGACCGCATGGCCGTTCTGCACCGCGGCCGCATCCTGCAGACCGGCACGCCCGACGAGATCACCACGCGCCCCGCCTCGCCCGAGGTCGCCCGCCTCGTCGACCTCCGAAACATCTTCCAGGGCACCGTGCTGCGCCACGAGACGGACCGCAGCTGGATCGGCTGGGCCGGGCTGGAGATCGAGGCCGCTCCCCACCCCGCCTTCGCCCACGGAACGCAGGTCACCTGGGCTATCCCCGACGGCTTCGTCGTTCTGCACCGGCGCGACCGCCCCTCGCGCGGCGAGCACGAGAACCCGGTCACGGGCCGGATCGACTCGATGATCGTCATCGGCCAGACGGCGCACCTGACGCTCCGCCCCGCGCGCGACCCGGCGCTGCCGGTGCATTTCTCCGTCCCACGCCACGTCGCGCGGCGGAACGGCATCGAGCCCGGCGTCGAGGCCGGCGTCTCGCTCCTCGCTACCGGCATCCACCTGATGAGCCCGGCCGCCGCGCCCACCCCGTGACAAGCCGGCCGATCCGTGGAAACTGGCGCCATGCTGGAGCTTCTCGCCACCCCCGCCTGGGTCGCCGCCGGGAGCGCCCTCGGCGGCGCGGCCCGGTTCCTCGTCTCCGGCCTCGTCGCGCGCGGGGTCGGCGAGACCTTTCCCTGGGGCACCATGGCCGTGAACGTCAGCGGCACGCTGGCCCTCGGGGCGCTGGCGGCGCTGGCGGAGGCGGGCACGCTGACCCCCGCCGCCCTCGGCTGGCAACTCGCGG
>JBEPXW010000203.1:0-4524 GCA_041641715.1 Pseudomonadota bacterium | reverse complement strand
GCGACAGGCCGACGATGCCGAGCGTCGCGTCCTCGGGCGGCACCGGCAGCCCGGCCTCGCGGAACGCCCGTTCCATGGCGCCGAGGATGAAGCGCTGGCTGTCGATCAGCGTGCCGTCGACATCGACGATGACGAGGCGGAGCGGTGCGTCGGTCGTCGCCATCGGGGTCCCTGGCCGGTCGTTGCCCATCCGGGGCCGTCCATAGCGCCTCGCGCGGGCGAGCGCACCCCCTCTCGGGCAGCCCGACTGCCGCGCTTGATTCCGGCCGGGCGGGCAGGTCAACTTGGCGCCGGCCAGAACGAGCCCCGGAACATCCTTGGGAGGGACACCCGATGACACGCGCCCCGGCACTCGCCGCCGCCCTCGGCCTCGCCTGCGCGACCGCCGCGCCGGCGGCGGAGGTCGATCTCAACTTTGCGCATTTTATGCCGGCGGCGAGCTGGCAGCACCAGGACTTCTTCGCCGCCTGGGAGCAGGCCGTCGAGGAACAGTCGGGGGGCCGCATCGACGTCACCATCTTCCCGGCCCAGACGCTCGGCAAGGCGCCGCAGGGCTACGACAACGCGCGCACGGGCGTGGCCGACGTCGCCTGGACGGTGCAGGGCTACACCGCCGGGCGCTTCCCGCTCAGCCACGTGGTCGAGCTGCCGGGGCTGTTCGAGCGCGCGGCGGTCGGCTCCTGCGCCTTCCAGAAGCTCTACGATTCGGGCGCCCTCGACGAGGAGTACGCCGAGACGCATGTCCTCTTCGTCCATACCCACGGGCCCGGCCACCTGCACACCAGCGAGACCCCGGTGACCACGCTTGCCGACCTCGAGGGCCTGAAGATCCGCCACCCGACGCAGGTGATCGGCCAGCTCCTCGAGGATCTCGGGGCGGAGCCCGTGGGCATGCCGGCGCCGCAGATCTACGAGTCGATGCAGCGCGGCACAATCGACGGCTACATGCTGCCCTGGGAGGCGGTGGACGGGTTCCGTGTCTACGAGGTCTCCGACCACCACACCCAGTTCGGCTTCTACTCGCTGGCCTTCGTGCTCACGATGAATAAGGAGACCTACGAGACCCTGCCGGCCGACCTGAAGCAGGTGGTCGACGACAACAGCGGCCTGCCCTGGGCGATCCGCGCGGGGCGCGGCTTCGACGCGGGCGACCGGGTCGGCAAGGAGGTGGCGCTCGAGAACGGCACGCTCCACGAGATCGAGGGTGACGAGCGCGACCAGTGGGAGGCCGCGGCCGACCGCATCACCGAGGCGTACATCGCCGAGCTCGACGCCCGGGGCCTGCCCGGCACCGAGACCTACGAGGCGGTGAAGGGCTACGTCGCCGCGTGCCGGGACGAGCTCGCGGGGTGAGCGCGCGGCGCATCCCGCGCCCGGGCATCGCTCAGCCGGAGGTGGCGGGAACGTGCGCCAGGGGGCGCCCCGCATGACCCGTCTCCTCCGCCTTTGCGACGCCGTGGCGGCGGCCGCGCTGGTGGTCCTGCTGGGGGTCGTCGCGGTCAACATCGTCGGCCGCGCCCTCTTCGACGCCACCGGCCAGGCCGTCAACCTGATGATCCCCGGGGCGATCGAGCTCAGCCGCTACGCCCTCCTGGTCGTTGTCTTCGCCGCCCTGCCGCGCGCGGCGGAGGCGGGCATGGTGCGCGTGGACCTCCTGATCGAGCGCCTGCCGCACACGCTCCGCCACGGGCTCGAGCGCGTCTGGTCGCTGGCCGTCGCGGCCTTCGGCGGCGCCGCCGGCTGGCTGCTCCTCGAGAAGGCGATGCTGGAAGCCGAGCGCGGCGACGTGACCCAGGACCTCGAGCTGCCGATGTGGCTCTTCACCGGCTTCGCCGGGCTCGCCGCGGGGCTCCTCTGCGTCACCGGGCTCTGGCTCGCCTTCCGGCGGGCGCCGCGATGAGCCCGCAGGAGATCGGCTTCGTCGCGATCGCGGCGCTCCTCGTGCTGCTGGCGCTCGGCTGCCCGGTGGGCGTTGCCATGATCGGCGTCGGATTCGCCGGCTTCGGCGCCATCGTCGGCTGGGGACCGGCGCTGACAGTGCTGGAGACCGGGGCCTTCGAGACCGCCTCAAACTACTCCTTCACGCTGGTGCCGCTCTTCCTGCTGATGGGCTCGCTGGTCAGCCGCGCGGGGCTCTCGCGCGACCTTTTCCTCGCCGCGCGGCGCTTCACCCATGGCTGGCAGGGCGGGCTGGCGCTCGCGGGCGTCACCGCCTCCGCCGCCTTCTCGGCCGTCTCGGGCTCGTCGCTCGCCACCGCCTCCACCATGACGCGGGTGGCCTACCCGGAGATGCGGGCGCAGGGCTACGACCCTCGCCTCGCCGCGGGGTCGCTGGCCGCGGGCGGCACGCTCGGGATCATGATTCCGCCCTCGATCGCGCTCCTGCTCTACGCGCTGATCACCGAGCAGTCGGTCGGGACCATGTTCCTGGCAGGCTTCCTGCCGGGGCTACTGGCCTTCTGCCTCTACGCCATCTGCGTCGCGGTGATGGCCCGGGTCTGGCGCCCCCTCGGCGAGCGCGCCGACGAGGACCCCGGGCCGCTCGGCCTCGCCATCCGCCGGTTCATCCCCGTCGCCGTCCTCTTCGGTCTCGTCATGGGCGGACTCTACGGCGGCTTCTTCACGCCGACCGAGGCAGGCGGTGCGGGGGCGGCGATGGCGCTGGTCTTCGCGCTCTGGCGTGGACTCCGCTGGCCGGACTTCCGCGCGGCGCTGGCCGAGACGGTGCGGATCACGGCGATGATCTTCGTGATCCTGATCGGGGCGGAGGTGTTCGGCTTCCTGCTCTCGGTCAGCCAGATCTCCTTCGCCATGGCCGACATGATCCGCGACGCGGGCTGGTCAGCGATGCAGCTCCTGTTGGCGATCGTGATCTTCTACATCGTCTTGGGCTGCTTCATGGAGAGCCTGGCGATGATCCTGCTGACGGTGCCGATCTTCTACCCCCTGGTGGTCGACGCGGGCTTCGACCCCGTCTGGTTCGGCGTCATCGCCGTCGTGACAGTCGAGACCGGGCTGATCACGCCGCCAGTCGGCATGAACCTCTTCGTCGTGCGCGCGGCGGCGGACGAGCTCCGGCTCCGCGACGTGATGAAGGGGGTTCTGCCCTTCGTCGTCACGGACATCGTCCGGCTGGCGATCCTGATCGCCTTCCCGGCGATCGCGCTGGCGCTGCCGCGGCTCCTCGGCGGCTGAGCGGCCTCAGCCCCCCGAGATCCGGTTCACCCGCTCGATCAGCCACGGGTCGGAGTAGCCGAGCCGCCAGGCCCGCATCAGGTCGCTGTTCGCCGCCTCCGTCCGGCCCTGGTCGTCGAGGTAGCGCCCGCGCAGGTACCACGCCGCGCCCCATTCGGGCTCGAGCGCGATGGCCCGGTCGAAGTCGTTGAGCGCTGTCTCCTTCTCCTGCGCCGCCCGCGCGCGGCCCCGCGCCAGCCACGCCTCGGCATCCTTCGGGTTCATGCCGATCACGCGCGAAAAGGCCGTCTCCGCCTCGACGTGGCGGCCGAGCTGCATCAGCGCCAGCCCGCGATTGTAGCGTGCATCGGCAAGCTGCGGGTTCAGCTCCGTGGCCCGGGTGAAGTCGGCGAGCGCCCGCTCGGCCTCGCCTCGGGTAAGCTGAAGGTTACCGCGCCCGAGATACGCCCCCGCGTTGCCCGGCTCGAGCGAGATCGCCGCGGCGTAGTCCGAGAGCGCCTCGTCGACGCGGTTCAGTTTCTCGTAGGCCAGCGCCCGGTTCTCGAACGCCTTGCCGAGCCCCGGGTTGGCCGCGATCGCCTCTGACTGCGCCGCCACGGCCTCGGCGTAGCGGCCGAGGCTGTAGGCCGCGATACCGGCGTTCATCCAGGCGAGCGCCTTGGGGCGGGCATCGAGGTCTCCCTCCTTCGCGACCCTGCGGCAGGCGTTCAGCGCATCCTGCGCGGACGCATCGGGGTCCGAGCACACTTCGAGCAGGTTCTCGATATTGCCGGCCGCGGCGGCAGACGGCGCCGCAACCGCCAGTATGGCGGTGCCGGTCACGACTGCGAGAAATCGGCGCATCCACTCCTCCCGGTCCCACATGGGCTCCCCCCTGTTCGCAAGGATAACAGAGCAGGAGCGGAAATCATCCGCTGACGCGCGTGTTCCGGCACTTGTGTTATCGGACGCCGCGGCTGTTTACTGAGGAGCGGGGATGGGTGGCGCCGCGGGGGCGACCTCCCGGTGGAGCGGAGCGGATGCGAGCAAGCCTTTCGGCGATAGTGGCGTGCCTGGTCGTGCTCGCGCTTCTCTCCAACGCGCCGGCCCGGGCAGAGCCGGCCCTGACCATCTCGGTCATGGAGGACGGCGGCGTCCGCGCCGCGGGCGAGGTTCCGCGGGCGTTCCCGCTCGACGAGCTGCGCCAGCGCGTGCCGGAGATCGACCTGTCGAGCGCCCGCTATGCGGACCTTGCGGCGAACGCGGAGCCCTGGAAGCACGCCCTCGACGCACTGACGGTGATCCTGCCGCGGCTCGAACACGGCGAGGCGCGGCTCGCGCCCCGCCGGC
>JBEPXW010000202.1:0-4499 GCA_041641715.1 Pseudomonadota bacterium | reverse complement strand
GACCGATCGGGCGATAGCGGATGTCCGGGACCGCCTGCCCTTTTCGGCCGGTGACGGAGTTCCTGTTCGGCCTCAACTGGGAGCCGCAGATCCCGATCCGCGAGGGCCAGGTGGCCGCCGAGGGCGCGTTCGGCTGGATCCCGGTGCTGGTCGGCACGCTTGTCATCACGGCGATCGCGCTCTTCGTCGCCATCCCGGTCGGGATCCTGAGCGCCATTTACCTCAACGAGTTCGCCTCGAAGCGGGTGCGCGGCGTCGCCAAGCCGGTGCTCGAGCTGCTGGCCGGCGTGCCGACGGTGGTCTACGGCTTCTTCGCCATCCTGACGGTGGCCCCGGCGATCCGCGCGGCCGGCACGGCGATCGGGCTCGACGTGTCGCCGAACACGGCCATGGCCGCGGGCTCGGTCATGGGGATCATGCTGATCCCGTTTATCTCCTCCTTCACCGACGACGCGCTGAACGCGGTGCCCAGGTCCTTGCGCGACGGCTCGCTTGCGCTCGGCGCGACGCGGGGCGAGACCATGACCAAGGTGCTGTTCCCCGCCGCGATCCCCGGGATCGTCGGCGGCGTCCTTCTGGCGGTCAGCCGGGCCATCGGCGAGACCATGATCGTGGTCATGGCGGCGGGGCTGATCGCGACGCTGACGGTGAACCCGCTCGACTCGGTGACGACCGTGACGGTGCAGATCGTGACGCTGCTGATCGGCGACACCGCCTTCGACAACCCGAAGACGCTGGCCGCCTTCGCGCTGGGCCTGATGCTGTTCATCGTGACGCTCTGCCTCAACGTGCTCGCGCTCGGCGTCGTGCGCAGATACCGGGAGCTCTATGACTGACGCCGCGACAGACGCCCCGGCGGTCGACTGGTCGGACCCGGCGCTCAGGCGCCGGCTGGCCCGGCGTCACCGCGGCGACATGCGGCTGAAGGCGGTCGGCGTCGCGGCGCTGGGCGCGGCCTGCCTGATGCTGGCGATCCTGGTCGCCTCGCTGGTCTGGTCGGGCCGGCACGCCTTCACCCAGACGCATGTCACGCTGGCCTTCGACGTCTCGGCCGAGGCGGTGCCGCGCGACGACCCGGCCGACGGCCGCTACCGCACCATCGTGCGCGAGGCGCTCTACGCGCACTTTCCGGCGGTGGAGGGGCGGAGCGACCAGCGCGCGCTGGCGGACATCCTGAGTGACGGGGCGAAGTGGATGTTGCGCGACCGCGTCGTGGCGAACCCGGAGCTGATCGGGCGGACGGTCGAGCTGGCGGTGCCGGTCTCGGACCCCTACGACCAGCTCGCCAAGGGGCTCGTGGACCCGGAGGCCGCCGAGGAGAACCGCCGGCTGAGCGACCGCGAGATCGGCTGGTTCCGGCAGCTCGAGGAACAGGGGCTGATCTCGACGCCCGTGAATTGGGGGCTCATCGCCAATGCCGACAGTCGCTTCCCGGAGCTCACCGGCCTCAGGGGCGCGCTCTGGGGCTCGTTCTACGCGCTGCTGGTCTGCTTCCTGATCTCGTTCCCGGTCGGCATCGCGACCGGCATCTACCTTGAGGAGTTCGCGCCCAAGAACCGCTGGACCGACCTGATCGAGGTGAACATCAACAACCTCGCCGCCGTGCCCTCGGTGGTGTTCGGGCTGCTGGCGCTCGCGGTCTTCATCGGCTGGTTCGGGCTGCCGCGCTCGGCGCCGCTGGTGGGCGGCATGACGCTGGCGCTGATGACGCTGCCGACCATCATCATCGCGACAAGGGCGGCGGTGAAGGCGGTGCCGCCCTCGATCCGCGACGCGGCGCTGGGGGTCGGCGCCTCGCATCACCAGGTGGTGACGGGGCACGTGCTGCCGCTCGCCATGCCGGGGATCCTGACCGGCACGATCATCGGGCTGGCGCAGGCGCTGGGCGAGACGGCGCCGCTGCTGCTCATCGGCATGAACGCCTTCATCACGCAGCCGCCCGAGGGGGTGACGGACGCGGCGACGGCGCTGCCGACCCAGATCTACATCTGGGCCGACAGCCCCGAGCGCGGCTTCGTCGCCCGGACCTCGGCCGCGATCTGCGTGCTGCTCGCCTTCCTGGTCGCCATGAACGCGGTGGCGATCTTCCTCAGAAAACGCTTCGAGCGTCAGTGGTAGAGGCTGATATGACTGTGACCATGGAGCACGAGGCCATCAACCGCCAGCCCGCCGGCAGCCGCGACGTCAAGATCACCGCGCGCGGCGTCAACGTCCGCTACGGCGAGACGCACGCCATCAAGGACGTGGACGTGGACATCCTCGACCGCGCCGTGACCTCGTTCATCGGGCCCTCGGGCTGCGGCAAGTCCACCTTCCTGCGCTGCCTCAACCGGATGAACGACACCATCCCGATCTGCCGGGTGACGGGGGAGATCCTGCTCGACGGCGAGGACATCTACGCCCGCTCGGTGGACCCGGCGCTGCTCCGCGCCCGCGTCGGAATGGTGTTCCAGAAGCCGAACCCGTTCCCGAAGTCGGTCTACGACAACGTCGCCTACGGGCCGCGCATCCATGGCCTCGTGGCAGGCCGGGGCGAGACGGATGCGACCGTCGAGCGGGCGCTGCGCCGCGCCGGGCTCTGGGAGGAGGTGAAGGACCGGCTGCACCAGCCCGGCACCGGCCTCTCGGGCGGGCAGCAGCAGCGGCTCTGCATCGCCCGGGCGATCGCGACCGAGCCGGAGGTGCTGCTGATGGACGAGCCCTGCTCGGCGCTCGACCCCATCGCGACGGCGCGCATCGAGGAGCTGATCGACGAGCTGCGCGAGAACTACACCATCATCATCGTCACCCACTCGATGCAGCAGGCGGCGCGCGTCAGCCAGCGCACGGCGTTCTTCCACCTCGGGGTCATGGTCGAATACGGCGAGACGCCGAAGATCTTCACCAACCCCGACGACAAGCGCACCCAGGACTACATCACGGGCAGGTTCGGCTGAGCCGGGAGAGGCGGAGATGGGCGAGCACATAGTCAAGTCGTTCGACGAGCAGCTGGTCGAGATCCGCGCCAAGATCTCGGAGATGGGCGGGCTGGCCGAGGAGCTCTTGTCGGACTCGCTCAAGGCGGTCCAGGAGCGCAACACCGAGATCGCCGAGAGCGTCATCAAGCGCGACAAGCGCCTCGACGCGCTCGAGATGGAGGTCGAGGAGCTGACCACCCGGGTGATCGCGCTGCGCCAGCCCATGGCGCTCGACCTGCGCCTCGTCATCGCGGCGCTTAAGATCTCGGCGACCATCGAGCGCATCGGCGACCTCGCCAAGAACATCGCGCGGCGCGCGCTGCACCTCTCGAAGACGCGGACCAACAGCGTGACCGGCTCGATCGTGCGCATGGGCCGGCAGGTGCTGGGCCTGCTCACGGAGGTGCTCGACGCCTGGGGCCGGCGCGACGTCGAGGCGGCGGTGGCGGTCTGGCGGCGCGACCAGGAGGTGGACGAGGCCTACAACTCGCTCTTCCGGGAGGTCATCACATATATGATGGAGGACGCGAAGATGATCTCGATCGGCTCGCAGCTCCTCTTCATCGCCAAGAACCTCGAGAGGATCGGCGACCACACCACCCAGGTCGCCGAGATGATCTACTATGTCGAGGAGGGCACGCCCTTGGGCGACGACCGTCCGAAGGGCGAGCCCTCGGGGCTGGAGCTCGATTAGCGTGAAGGACGGGGGCGGGGGGATGGCGGCACGCATCCTGGTGGTGGAGGACGACGCGGCGCTCGGCACGCTCTTGGACTACAATCTCGGCCATGCCGGCTACGCGGTGCGCGTCGCGACCGACGGCGACGAGGCGATGATGGCGCTGGAGGAGGAGCCGCCCGACCTCGTGGTGCTCGACTGGATGCTGCCCGGCGTCTCGGGGCTCGAGATCTGCCGGCGAATCCGCGCGAAGTCGGGCACCCGCGACCTGCCGGTGATCATCGTCACCGCCCGCGGCGAGGAGGAGGACCGGGTCAGGGGCCTCGACACCGGGGCGGACGACTACATGACCAAGCCGCTCTCGGTCGCCGAGCTGATGGCGCGGATCAAGGCCGTGCTCCGGCGTGCGCGCCCCGCCGTGGCGGGCGACACGGCGAGCTTCGGCGACATCACGCTCGACCGCGAGGTGCGGCGGGTGAAGCGCGGCGCGCGCGAGGTGCGGCTGGGGCCGACCGAGTTCCGCCTCCTCGACTGCCTGCTGCAGCGGCCGGGGCGCGTCTTCACGCGCGAGCAGCTCCTCGACATGGTCTGGGGGCGCGACGTCTATGTCGAGCCGCGCACCGTGGACGTGCATGTCGGGCGGCTGAGGAAGGCGCTGAACCGGCGCGGCGAGCGCGACCCGATCCGCACCGTGCGCGCCGTCGGCTACGCGCTCGACGAGACCTACGCGGGATAGTTGCTCGTCGGCCAATCCCGACTCTCGTCATGCCCTGGCTTGACCGGGGCAACCAGGGTCTGCGGAGGTCCGCTGCTGCTGGATTGCCGGGTCAGGCCCGGCAATGACCATCGGTGCGCGACGCACGGCA
>JBEPXW010000201.1:0-4531 GCA_041641715.1 Pseudomonadota bacterium | reverse complement strand
CGCCGGCGCGCGCCAGAGGCCGATTCCGAGCCAGACGAGATAGGCGGCCCCCGCGAGCTTGAGCGCCGCGAAGAGCGTCGCCGATGCCGCCAGGACGGCGCCGGCACCGGCAAGCGAGACGGTCATCGCCGTCAGGTCACCGAGCGCGACCCCTGGCACGGTCGCCCAGCCGCTGCCGCGGCCGCGGCGCACGGCGCAGGCGACCACCAGCATGACCGTCGGCCCCGGCATGGCGAGCAGCACCGCGCTCGCGACCACGAAGGCGGCCCAGATCTCGATCGCCACGTCCGTCTCCTCTGCGGCTGACCGATGCCGGAGCGACACCGTGCGGTCAGCCTAGTTCGTCGGCCTGCGAGGGGGAACCGCCGGCGTACCAGGCGCGTTGATCACATCGGCCCAACCATGGTTAACTCACGCGCAACCCGGCTCCTCGCCCTCGCCACCTTGCTTCTCGCGGCCCCCGCCGCCGCGGGCGAGGAGGCGCGTTCGACCTACGCGGTCTCCGAGGGCGGCACCTACAGCGTCACCTTCGAGAACGACGTGTTCGGCGGCGCGGACAGGGACTACACCAACGGGGTGCGCATCGACTACGTCACCCCGCGCAACGACCTGCCGTTCTGGGCCCGCTTCGCGCGGCGCAATCTCGGCTGGCTGACGGACGCCGAGGACTGGTACGCGACCTATGCGCTCGGCCAGAACATCTACACGCCCGGCGACATCACCCTCGACGATCCGCTGGGCGACGACCGGCCCTATGCGGGGTTCCTCTACGGCTCGCTCGGCATCGTCGCCGACCAGGGTGACCGGCTCGACACCATCGCGCTCGACTTCGGCGTCGTCGGGCCGGCGGCGCAGGCCGACGAGGTGCAGCGCTTCGTGCACGGGCTGATCGGCTCGCCGAAGCCGGAGGGCTGGGAGCACCAGCTCGAGAACGAGGCCGCCTTCCGCCTGCTCTACGAGCGCAAGCACCGCTTCCTCCACGACTTCGGCATTCCGTTCTTCGACCTCGAGGCGGACGCGGCGCCGCATTTCAACGTGGCGCTGGGCAACGTCGACACCTCCACGGGCGCCGGGCTGACGCTGCGCATCGGCGACCGGCTGCGCGACAACTACGGGCCGCCGCGGGTCCGCCCCGCCGTCGCCGGTCCAGGCTTCTTCGATGCCTCGGGCGGGTTCGGCTGGTACCTGTTCGCCAGCGCCGAGGGGCGCCTCGTCGCGCGCAACATCTTCGTCCAGGGCAACACCTTCGAGGACGGCCCCGGCGTCGAGCCCGAGCGCCTCGTCGCCGACTTCCAGGCCGGGATGGCCCTCCAGTACAACGGCGTCGAGCTGACCTACACGCACGTCGTGCGCAGCCCGGAGGTGCGCGGTCGCGAGGGATTCAGCGAGTTCGGCTCGCTGAACCTCCGGTTCAAGTTCTGAGCCGCCGGGCCGCGCCGGCGGCCGCCCCTCACTCGCCGCCGCCGAGGCCGTGGACGTAGAGCGCGACCTGGCGGATCTCCGCCTCGCTCAGCCGCCCGCCCCAGGCGGGCATGACGCCGTTCTTCGGGTCGGCGATGCTCGCCATGACCGAGGCCCGGTTGCCGCCATAGAGCCAGATGGCGTCGGCGAGGTTCGGGGCACCCAGCGCGTCCATGCCCGAGCCGTCCTCGGCGTGGCAGGCGGCGCAGTTCTCGGCGTAGAGCTGTTGGCCCTCCCCGCCCGCCGGCGCATCCGTCGAGAGCGAGAGCACGTAGTCCGCCACCGCCGCGATCTGCTCGTCGCTGAGGAGCTCGTCCCGCCCGAAGGCCGGCATCTGGGAGAACCGCGTGTCCGGGTCGGCGTCGTAGCGGATGCCGTGGGCCACGGTGTAGCGGATCTCCTCCGGCGTGCCGCCCCAGAGCCAGGCGTCGTCGAGCAGGTTCGGATAGCCCGGCGCCCCCGCCGCGCCCGAGCCGTGGCACTGCGAACAGTTGTTGCGGAAGACCGCCGCGCCGCCGGCGCGGGCGAAGCGGGCGAGCTCCTCGTCGGCGGCGATCGAGTCCATCTCGAGCGCGACGATGCGCTCGACGTAGGGCTCGTGCGCCGCCTCCTGCGCGTCCATCGCCTCGTGCAGGGCGCCGCGGGTCGAGTAGCCGAGGATTCCCCCCGTCGCCTCGTCGATCAGCGGCCAGGCCGGATAGGCGATGGTGTAGATCGCCCCCCAGACGATCGTGGCGTAGAAGGTCCAGAGCCACCAGCGCGGCAGGGGCGTGTTCAACTCCTTGATGCCGTCCCACTCATGGCCGGTGGTCTCGGTGCCGGTGACCTCGTCGCGGTCCTTCTTGTCATGCTCGGCCATGGTTCACTCCCGCGGCAGGTGGTCGTTGCGGAACGGCACTTGTGCCGCGTCGTCGTGGAGCGCCCGCGATCCGGGGCGGAACGCCCAGAGGACCACGGCGACGAAGATCAGGAAGAGGGCGAGCAGGCCCCAGCTGTCGGCGAAGTGGCGCAGCGTCTCGTAGGTCTCCATGGCCCGCTCCCTCAGCGCAGGTTCACGTCGGCCTCGGCCTCGTAGGCCGAGAAGTCGACCAGCGTCCCGAGCATCTGCAGGTAGGCGATCAGCGCATCGAGCTCGGTGATCTCGGGCTGGCCGTCGAAGTTCCTGACCTGCGCTTTCGGGTAGCGCGCGAGCAGGTCCGCGACGCCCTCGTGGTCCGGGTTCACCTGGGCGTAGACGTCGGCCATGGCGCTCGCCACCATCTCCTCGGTGTAGGGCACGCCGAGGGACCGATTGGCCTCGAGATGGGCGGCGACGTCCGAGAAGTCGAGCCGCGTCTCGGCGAGCCAGGGATAGGCCGGCATCACGGTCTCGGGCACGAGCGCCGACGGGTTCTCGAAGTGGTCCACGTGCCACTCGTCCGAGTAGCGCCCGCCGACCCGGGCGAGGTCCGGCCCGGTGCGCTTCGAGCCCCACTGGAAGGGCCGGTCGTACATGGACTCGGCGGCGAGGCTGTAATGGCCGTAGCGCTCGACCTCGTCGCGCATGGGCCGGATCATCTGGCTGTGGCAGACATAGCAGCCCTCGCGGACATAGACCTGCCGGCCCTTGAGCTCGAGCGGGGAGTAGGGGCGCACGCCCTTCACCTTCTCGATGGTGTTCTCGAGCCAGAAGAGGGGCGCGATCTCGACGATGCCGCCCACCGTCACCACCAGGAAGGCGAGGACGAGCAGGATCGTCGCGCTGCGCTCCACCCTGCCGTGGTTCATGAACATCCAGGTGTGGTGGGGCAGCTCGCTCGGCACCTTGTCCGGGAGCGCGTCGACCGTGGTGACCTTCGAGTCCTCCTCGGGCGGCGGGACCTTGGCGTCGTCGTCTTTCTTGCCGGCCATGTCTCGTTCTCTCCCGTTACTCGGCGGCCACGGCGGCGGCGCGGCGCGCGTCCTCGCCGCTCACCCGCCCGCGGATCGTCCGCCAGAGGTTGATGCACATCAGGATGGCGCCGGCGAGGTAGAGGACACCGCCGAGCCCGCGCACGACGTACATCGGGAACTTGGCCGCCACGGTGTCGGCGAAGCTGTTCACGAGGAAGCCCATCTCGTCGTACTCGCGCCACATCAGCCCCTCCATTATGCCCGTCACCCACATCGAGGCCGCGTAGAGCACGATGCCGATGGTGGCGAGCCAGAAGTGCCAGTTGACCAGGCTCATGGAGTAGAGCCGCTCGCGCCCCCAGAGCCGCGGCACCAGGAAGTAGAGCGCGCCGAAGGTGATCATGCCGTTCCAGCCCAGGGCGCCGGAGTGCACGTGGCCGATGGTCCAGTCGGTGTAGTGGCTGAGGCTGTTGACCGCCTTGATCGACATCATCGGCCCCTCGAAGGTGGCCATGCCGTAGAAGGCGACCGAGATCACCAGCATGCGCAGGATCGGGTCGGTGCGCAGCTTGTCCCACGCCCCGTTGAGCGTCATCAGCCCGTTGATCATGCCGCCCCAGCTGGGCATCCAGAGCACCACCGAGAACACCATGCCGAGCGTCTGCGCCCAGTCCGGCAGCGCGGTGTAGTGCAGATGGTGCGGGCCGGCCCAGATGTAGAGGAAGATCAGCGACCAGAAGTGGATGATCGAGAGCTTGTAGGAGTAGACGGGCCGCTCGGCCTGCTTCGGCACGAAGTAGTACATCATGCCGAGGAAGCCCGCGGTCAGGAAGAAGCCGACCGCGTTGTGGCCGTACCACCACTGGGTCATGGCGTCCTGCACGCCGGCGAAGGCCGAGTAGCTCTGCGAGCCGACGATCGAGACCGGGATCGCCAGGTTGTTCACCACGTGCAGCATCGCGATGGTCACGATGAAGCTGAGGTAGAACCAGTTGGCGACGTATATGTGCCGCTCCTTGCGCTTGATGAGCGTGCCCATGAAGACGGCGAGGTAGGCGACCCAGACGACCGTGAGCCAGAGGTCCACGTGCCAGGGCGGCTCGGCGTATTCGCGGCTCTGGCTGCCGCCGAAGACGTAAGAAGTCGCCGCCAGCACGATGACGAGCTGGTAGCCCCAGAACACGAACCAGGCGAGGTT
>JBEPXW010000200.1:493-4544 GCA_041641715.1 Pseudomonadota bacterium | reverse complement strand
TTATGCTAACATACAATTGCCGCAAATTTTAACAATTTTACGGCGAACTGCTTTGCCGGGCGGCAGACTCTGCGCCCGACTGGCTCGCAGTGACCGCCCAGTGTGGCGGGACGGCGGCCCATGTGATTCCGGCGGGAGACTGGTGCGTGAGACAAGGTCTGGACACCCCGGATGACCAGTGATTGTGGGGCACGCTTGCAAATTCCGCGTACCGAGTCCAGCGCGCCCAGGGGAACGTGTGGGGGACTCGACCGGTCTGCCGCCGTCGCCGCGCGCGCTTTGCAGTTTGCGGAACATGTCGAATTCGACTATCGATTGACCGGAAGACGGTTCGGATGTGCGGGCGCGGTTGAGATCCTCTCGATACCGAGTATTTGGACTTATCCTGCACCTGCGGTGCGGGTAAGCTGGCCGGGACGGGAGGCCGGCCGAGCGGCGCGCGTTGGCAGAGTCAGCGGTTGAATATGGGCTTGGACACCGACACGAGAGGGACATATGCCGCGCCGCAGGCGAGCAACACGGTCGAGCCGGGCCGCGAGCCGGAGTTCGACCTGCGCCGCACCCTTTCCACGCTGTGGCGCGCGAAGTGGGTGGTGCTTCTGTTCGCGATCGCGGGGATCGGCATCGCCTATGCCATGCTGCTCCGGATCACGCCCCTCTACACCGCCGAGACGCGCGTGCTCTGGGAGGTCGAGCAGACCAACGTGACCGGTATCGACCCGGTGTCGCAGGGCCTTGGGCGGGACTACTTCCTCCTCGAGTCGCAGATCGAGATCCTCGAGTCGGGCAGGCTGATGGACCGGGTGGTCAGCGAGTTGAACCTGGTTGACGACCCGATCTTCAACGCCACCCTGCGCCCGCCCGAGGGCTGGACCCGGTGGCTCTCGCCCTCCACGGTGATCGGCGAGCTCCGGGAGCTGGTGCTCGGGCCTGGCGAGCCCGAGGAGGAGCCGACCGCAGAGGAGATCAGGCGCAGCGTCGTCGCATCCCTTCGCAACGCCATCTCGGCGCAGTGGCTGGACGGCACCTACGTGCTGATCATCCGGCTGACGACGCCCGACCCGGAGCGCTCGGCCGAGCTCGCCAACCAGGTGGCGAATTACTACATCCTCGACCAGCTCGAGGCGAAGTTCGAGGCGACGCGCCAGGCGACCGAGTGGCTGACCGACCGAGTCTCCGAACTCCAGACCGAGCTCGAGGAGGCGGAGCGAGCGGTGGAGGAGTACCTCTCCAGCACGACCCTCGTCAGCGAGGAGGCGCTTGCCATGTCGACCCGCCAGCTCAAGGAGCTGCGCGAGCGCGTCACCTCGCTCGAGGAGGAGCGCACCAACACCATTGCGCGGCTTGCGCGCATCGACGAGCTGCGGGCCGCGGACGACTTCAGCGGGATCGCGCGGCTCGTCGGCGAGCCGCGGCTGGTCGGGCTCGCCAACGATATCGCCCGGCTGGGCGAGAACGGACAGGCGGCCCGCCGCCAACGGCTCATCGACCAGTTCGACGCCGAGCTCGCGCGCGTCAAGCAGCGGCTGTCTGCCTCCGTCGAGCGGCTCGCCTCACAGAAACAGTCCGTCGAATCGACCATCAAGGAGCAGGAGGCGAAGCTCGACACCCAGTCGAAGTCGCTCGTCGAGCTGCGCCAGCTCGAGCGCGAGGCCGAGGCGAGCCGGCTGATCTACGAGTTTTTTCTGACCCGCCTCAAAGAGACCTCCGTCCAGGAGGGCGTCCAGCGCCCGGATGCCCGCGTGCTGACCAAGGCCGAGAGGCCCTATGCGCCATCCTCGCCGCGTCGCAACTTCATCCTGCTGGCCGGCGGCGGCGGTGGCGTGCTGCTCGCGCTCGCGCTCGCCTTCCTGGTGGAGCGCCTGAACGCGACCTTCCGTTCGACGGAGGAGCTCGAGCGGTACACTGGCTTCTCGGCCATCGGCACTGTCCCGACCGCGCCGGTCAACCGTCGCCGCGCGGTCATGCAATACCTTACCGAGCGGCCGACCTCCAGCTTCGCCGAGGCGATCCGCAACCTCCGCACGTCCATCCTGCTCGCCAATGTCGACAATCCGCCGCAGGTGATCATGTTGACCTCGTCGCTGCCGCAGGAGGGCAAGACCACCTGCTGCATCGCGCTCGCCCAGATCAGCCGGGCGCTGGGCAAGAAGACGCTGCTGATCGAATGCGATATCCGGCGGCGCACCTTCCGCACCTATTTCGACCTGCCGGAGGAGAAGGGGGCGGTGCTCTCGGTCCTCAGCGGCCAGCGGAGCTTCGAGGAGGTGGTCTATCACGACGAGGCGACCGGCCTCGACGTCCTGCCGGGCGAGGAAAGCTCGGTGAACGCGGCGGACGTGTTCGCCTCGCACCGCTTCGCGGAGTTCGTCGCGGACATGCGGCGGCGCTACGACTTCGTTTTCATCGACACGCCGCCGGTGCTGGCGGTGCCGGATGCGCGCGTCATCGGCCGGATCGCGGACGCGGTTGTGTTCTGCGTGCGCTGGAACAGGACCACCCGCGACACCGTGTCCGAGGGTCTCCGCCTCTTCAGCCAGGTCAACATCCGCATCGCAGGCCTTGTGCTGAGCCAGGTCAATCTGGCGAAAATGTCGCGCTACGGCTACGCCCAGTACGGCTACTACAAGGAAGCCTCCAAGTACTACCACGATTAGCGGCCGGAGCGCGGCGTGCTGAACCTGATCCGGAAGCTTGGACGACGCGCGGGCGGAGAGGCGTTCTCGGCGCCGCTCGAGCCCGGCGAGGGCGTGATTTACGCAGTCGGCGACGTGCATGGCCGCCACGACCTGCTGGCTTGCCTGCTCGAGCGCATCCTCGACGACTTCCGCGCCCTCGCCGGCGCGCCGGCTCCGCCACGGGTGGTCTTCCTCGGCGACTACATTGATCGGGGCGACGGCTCGCGCGAGACCATTGCGGCGCTGCGGGACCTCGCGCGCGGCGGCGATATCGCGCCGGTCTTCCTGATGGGCAACCATGAGCAGATGCTGCTCCGTTTCCTGCGCGAGCCCACCACGGGCCCGCACTGGGTGCGCAACGGCGGGCTGCAGACGTTGGCGAGCTACGGCATCGCGCTGGTGGGCAGCTCCCAGGGCCCAGAGGACGTCGCCGCCGTGCGCGACGCGCTGCGCGAGGCCATGGGGCGCGACCTCGACTTCATCGAATCGCTTCGGCTCTGCCACCACGCGGGCAACGTCTTTTTCGCCCATGCCGGCGCCGATCCCGACATCCCGACAGAGGAGCAGGACGTGCAGACGCTGCTATGGGGCTCCCGGCGGTTCGGGGAGACGGTTCGCGCCGACGGCATGTGGGTGGTGCATGGCCATTTCGTGGTCGACCACCCCACGGCCGAGAACGGCCGCATCGCGGTCGATACGGGCGCCTATTTCTCCGGCCGCCTGACGGCGGCCCGGATCGCGCCGGGCGACGTGCGCTTCATCCAGAGCTAGGCCCGGTTTTCCGAGGGAACGGAATCACGCGGCTCTCAGGCATTGCCGTCGCTTGCCCGGCAGGCCGGTCCGGCGCGGCACCTGGGAAAGACTCGGGGCGCCGCGCCGTGGCCGTGGCGCGACGCCCCGGTCTGACCTCTGTCCGTGCCTCAGTTAGCCTGCAGGTCCCTGGGAAGGCGCAGCAGGAGCTGCGGCAGGATCTGGCTGAGTGCGCGGTTCCAGCTCGTCACCGGTTGCTCGGAGACGAAGACGACGTCGTTCGGCCGGATCTCGAACTGGGTGGCCACCGCCAGGTTCACCGCGTTCTCGGCGTTCAGATGGTAGGCGGTCAGGGAGCCGTACTGCTCCGGGTCCTCCGCGGCGCGGATGACGTAGATCTCGGCATAATCGGCGACCTCGATCTCGAGTCCCTCCTGGTCCCACAGCACGTCGGCGAGGTTCATCGACCGCTCGAACGGCAGCGGCACGCGCCGCATGAAGGAGCCGTAGCTGCGCTCGGCACGATAGTAGTTGTCCTTGTTCTCCTCGTGCTCGTGCTTCTTCTCGCCCTTGAGCGTCAGGGCGTCGTCCGTCAGCAGCACCTCCACGTCGTTCTCGTCCAT
>JBEPXW010000200.1:0-483 GCA_041641715.1 Pseudomonadota bacterium | reverse complement strand
TAGGGCTGCTCCACGGCGCCGAGCTCGAGCCGCTCGCGGAACGCCTGCCGCTCGTCGGCCGCCCGCGCGCGCGCCTCGTCGTAGATCCAGAGCTGGGCCTGCGCCGTGCGGTTCCGGCTGTCGACGTTGATCGAGTCGCCGTCGCGCAGAACGATGCGCTGGGCCCGCGGGTCGTCGAGAAACCGCTCCATGGAGATGCGGTAGGTGACGCCGTCGCGGAACAGCTCGATGTACGCCGCGCTCGGGTCGGGGGCGGCAATGCCTCCGGCGACCTGGATCGCCTCGTTGAGGCGCAGGGTCTGCAGCGTGATCGGTACCACCCGCGGCGTCGCGACGAGGCCGCCCACCGAGACGCGCTGCGAGTTGAACTCGGCGATCTCGAGCGAGAAGGACGGGTCGATGCCGGCGTTGACGAGGATCTCGAAGATCTCGGCCTCCGCATCGCGGAGCGTCAGGCCGGCGACGCGCACGCGGCCTGCGTCC
>JBEPXW010000199.1:0-4575 GCA_041641715.1 Pseudomonadota bacterium | reverse complement strand
CGAGGGCGGTCGCCGGGATGCCGGCCACCGCGCCCGACTCGCCGCAGCCCTTGACGCCGAGCGGGTTGGTGGTCGAGGGGATCTCGATGAAGGTCAGATCGAACATCGGGATGTCTCCGGCGCGCGGCATGGCATAGTCCATGAAGCTTGCTGTCAGCGGCTGACCCGAATCCGGGTCCCATTCCATCGCCTCGCCGACCACCTGGCCGATACCCTGGACGACGCCGCCGTGGATCTGGCCCGCGACCAGTTCCGGGTTGATGAGCCGGCCGAAGTCGTCGACGATGGTGTAGCGGAGGAGGCCCAGGTGCCCGGTCTCGCCGTCGATCTCCACCTCGGCGACATGGCAGCCGTTCGGAAAGGTGGCGTGGGTGTCATCCACGCGGCCCTCACCCGTGATCTCGCCCGGCCCTTCGGCAAGCTCCGGCAGGGTGATTGCGCGGTCGGTGCCGGCGATGCGGAACGTGCCGCCGCCCTCGGGGGCGAACTCGATGTCGGCCTCCGCCGCCTCGAGCCGCTCGGCCGCCAGCGCGCGGCCCTTCTCGATGATGTCCTCGGCGCCCTTCAGGATCACCCGGCTCGCCATGATGAGCGAGCGCGAGCCGCCCGTGCCGCCGCCCGCGGGAAGCGCGTCCGAGTCCCCCTGCATCACCTCGATGCGGTCGAAGTCGACGCCGAGCCGCTCGTGCGCGATCTGCGCCCAGGCGGTCTCGTGGCCCTGGCCGGTGGTCTGGGTGCCGACCCAGAGCGCGAGGCGCCCGTCCGGCGTCAGCCGCATCCGCGTGTTCTCCAGCGGCGGCCCGCCAGTGCGCTCCATGTAGTAGGCGACGCCGAGGCCGCGGTGGCGGCCTTCGGCCCGCGCCGTCCGGGCGCGGTCCTCGAATCCGGTATGGTCGGCGCGCTCGAGCGCCATGTCGAGCACGCGGTGCGTGTCGAGGCTGTCGAAGGTGAGCCCGCCGCGCGTCGTATGCGGCACCATCTCCGGCGTCACCAGGTTGCGCCGCCGGATCTCCACCGGGTCGAGGCCGAGGGCGACCGCGCCCGCCTCCATTAGCCGCTCGGTGGCGTAGATGGTCTCGGGCCGGCCGGCGCCGCGATAGGCGTCGACCGGAGTCGTGTTGGTGAAGACCCCGCGCACCTCGGCATGCATCGCCCGGATCGCGTACATCCCGCCCAGCAAGGGTGCCGAGAAGCCTGTGTGGATGCCCACCCCGTAGCTGGAGTAATACGCCCCCAGCCCCGAGAGCGTGCGCATCCGCATGGCGAGGCAGCGCCCCTCGGCGTCGAAGGCGGCCTCCGCCGTGCCGCGCAGGTCGCGCCCCTGGGCGTCGGAGAGAAAGCTCTCCGAGCGCGAGCCGATCCATTTCACCGGCCGGCCGAGCGCCTGCGCCGCGAGCGCCGCGAGGCCGTATTCCGGATGGTTCATCAGCTTCATGCCGAAGCCGCCGCCGACATCCGGCACGTGGATGCGTACCCGCTTCTTGTCCACGCCCAGCGACTTGGCGATGTGGCCGCGCATGCCGTGCGCGCCCTGGCAGCCGATCCAGCCCTCCCAGCGATCCGTCTCCGGGTCGTGGCGGATGTTGATGGCACGCGGCTCCATCGAGGCGACGACGAGGCGCTGATTCAGAAAAGGCACACGGACGACGTGCGCCGCGTCGGCGAACACGGTCTCGGTGGCGGTAGCGTCGCCGCACTCCCAGCGGTAGGCGACGTTGCCGGGTGCCTCGGCATGGAGCTCGGGCGCGCCCTCGGCGACCGCGGCCTCCGGGTCGATGACTGGCTCCAGCTCCTCGACCTCGAGCCCGATGGCCTCGGCGGCGTCCTCGGCCGCCGCGCGGCTCTCGGCGACGACGAAGGCGACGGGCTGGCCGACGAAGCGGACAGTGCCGTCCGAAAGGTGCGGCAGCGTGACCGGCGCCGGCTCGGGCGTGAAGGGCAGGTCGCAGCCGAGCGGCACCAGCCGCCCGGCGATGTCGTCATGGGTCCAGACCGCCAGTACTCCCGGCATCTCGCGCGCTGCGCCGGCATCGAGCCGCGTGATCCGGCCATGCGCGACAGGGCTGCGCAGGAGCGCCCCGTGGGCCTGGCCGGCGAGCGTGATGTCGTCGACGAACCGGCCCTCGCCGGTCAGAAGCCGCAGGTCCTCGCGCCGGCGCACCGGCTGGCCGATTCCGAATTTCATGGGGCACTCTCCACAAGGCTTGTCGAACAGGTTAAAGTGCAACATCCGTCGGTCAAGCGCCGGGGGCGAGAGGGTTCATGGGTTGCCTGACCGGCGACTTTCAGACAGAAAAGCAACGGCGCGGTTTCATTGAGGAAATCGCTCCGGAATTGATGCGCACGGGCAATGGGGAGCGTTCGGCGTGCTGAAAGACGATCGCATGATGGGGATGCTCACCTTCGTGGTGATCCTGATCGCCTTCGGCACGCTGCTCCAGCGCATGGAGGTGGTCAAGCGCTTTTTAGGCTTGGAGTCGACTCCGATCGAGCTCCGCACGGACGAGGCGATGGTCCGGGCGGAACAGCTCGTCGCGATCGACGTGCTTGCCAACGACACGGGCCTCGCGGACGACGCCGCCGAGCGGCTGGTCCTTTTGGAGCGACCGGGTTGCGGGCGCGCCATCGTGCGCGGCGACCAGGTCGAGTACCTGGCCGGCCGGGAGTGCGCCGGGGCGGTCGCCTTCCGCTACGGTCTCACCGGGCTAGACCAGACCGCGGAGATCCGCGTGACAGTCGGCATCGGCGATCCGACGCAGGACGCGGTCGCCGCCGTTCGCGACGAAACCGCGCCCGACGCGCCGGCGCCGCCGAGTCCGGCGGACGCCCCCGCCGCGCCGTCCGCGGCTCCCGCATCGGGGAACGCGGCAGGGACCGGCACGGGCGAGACAGGCGAGGGCCGCAACGGCCCGGATGCCGGGGAGGGGGGCACGACCCTCGCCCGCGCAGAGCCGGGAGCCGACGCCGAAGTTCGCGATACCGCCCCGCAGGCGGGGGCGGACAGCGCAAGCGCCTCGGATGAAACAGTGGCGTCCGGCAACAGAGACACGGCTGCGGCCGGCGGAGGCGGAGCTCCCGCGCCCGCATCGGGCTCTGCAGACGCTGCAGCGACGAGGCCCGCGCGGAACCGGAACGCCAATTCGGGCGAGGCGACCGCCGGTGGCGGCTCGGGCGATGCGTCCCAAGCCACAGCAGGCACCGGGGCCGGCAGGCACCCAACACCGGTCGAATGCATCGTGCCGCCGACGATCACGCTGGATACCGGGCCTGCCGCCGTCACCCGGGTGACGATCGACTCGCCCTGTCACCGCGGCACGGTCGCCGAGCTCTCCTATGACGAACTGCGCTTTGCCGTGCCGCTCGACGGGGAGGGGCGGGGCAGCCTCGCCGCGCCCGGCTTCCGGCCCTCGAGCACGGCCAGGCTGGTCTTCGCGGACGGTCGCCGAACCGGCTTCGAAATCGCTTTCCGCGAGGTCGATCGGATCGACCGCGTGGCGGTGGTCTGGGACACGCCCGTCGACCTCTCGCTGCATGCCTTCGAGTTCGGCGCGCTGCCCGGCACTGCCGGCCACGTGCGCCCTGGCCACACGCGCAGCTTCGAGGCGGTGCGCCGCGACGGCGGAGGCTGGCTCGCCACCTACGAGGCCGCCGGCGATGTCGGTCAGAACGTCGCGGTCTACACCTTCTGGCGCCGCTATGGCGGGCCGTCCGGCGTGGTCAAGCTCGCGCTCGACCCGGGGCTCCGTGGCGGTGCGGGCGGGGCGACATGTCGGCAGGGCACGGCCGGCCCGGCGGACTTCAAGGTGCTCCGCTCGACCGGGGGGCGGCCGGAGCGGCCGAAGCTGCGCCGGCTCGCGCCGTTCGACTGCACGGAGATCGCCGGGGGCGGGGCCATGATTGGCGACGCGGTCGACGATCTGATCATCCGCCGGCGTTGACGGTACCGGCGCCGGGGCGCGGAGCGGGGGAGCGAAGATGGGACTGAAGCTGTCGCGGCTGCTCGCCATCTCCTGCGCGGCGCTCGTGCTTGCCCTCTCGGCGGCGCGCGCCGAGCCGGTGGTGACGCTGCGCTCGGACGACGGTACGACCCAGGTGACGGGCGAGCTGCTCGACTTCGACGGCACCACCTACACCCTGCGCACCGGCGTCGGCACCATCACCATCGAGGCGAGGCGCGTGAGCTGTGAGGGCGAGGGCTGCCCGGCGGCGCCCGACAGGGCCGGGGAAACGGAGGAGACCGCCGGGACCGAGGAGAAGCGCGAGTTCGGCATCGTCGGCTCGAACGTGATCGGCGAGGGCCTCGTTCCGCCGCTGGCTCAGGGATACGCCGACAGCCTCGACGCGCGGCTGATCCGCGAGGTCGGCGCGGCGCCAAACGAGCAGGTCTTGCGCGTCGTCTCGGGCGACGAGCGGGAGATCGCGTTGATCGACCTGCGCGCCCACGGCACCGCGGAGGCCTTCCCGGCGCTCGCCGAGAACCGCGCAGCCATCGGCCTCGCCTCGCACCGCGTGGAGGAGGGCGAAGGCGGGCTCGCCGATCTCCGCGGCACGCCGAACGAGCGCATCCTGGCGCTC
>JBEPXW010000198.1:0-4581 GCA_041641715.1 Pseudomonadota bacterium | reverse complement strand
GGTCGCCGGGGGCGACGTCGCCGCGCGGCGTCTCGGCGAAGCGGCGCCGCGTGCCGTCGGCCATGAGCGCGTCAACGCCAAGCGTGTTGTCGCGCATCAGCCCGTAGCGGAGCGAGCGCGAGCCGGCGGAGTTGTTCGCCGCCATGCCGCCGAGCGTGGCGCGTGAGGCCGTCGAGATGTCCACCGGGAACCAGAGGCCGTGCGGGCGGAGGCGGCGGTTGAGCTCGTCGAGGACGATGCCCGGCTCGACCACCGCGCGGGCGTTTTCGAGGTCGAGGGAGACGAGGGCGTTGAGGTGCTTGGAGAAGTCGAGGACAATGCCCCCGTTCACCGTCTGCCCGGCTTGCGAGGTGCCGCCGCCGCGCCCCGTGACGGGGATGCCGGCCTCGCGGGCGATGGCGAGCGTCGCCTCGACGTCCGCGAAGGTGCGGGGGACGACGACGGCCTGCGGCGTGACCTGGTAGATCGAGGCGTCGGTGGCATAGCGGCCGCGGTCGAAGGGGGAGTCGAGGACCTCGCCGGCGACCTCGCGCTTCAGGCGCGTGATGGTGTCGGGGGAGCCTCTGGGCGCCTTGGCGCTTGCATTTTGCATCTCAGTGCCGATACCGGTGACGCACGCCCCGCGCAAGTCCCGCGCCAAGAGGGAGAGACCCCATGCACCGCGCCGGTCGCCATTTCCTGCAGATCCCGGGCCCGACCAACGTGCCGGACCGCGTCCTGCGCGCGATGGACAGCCCGACCATGGACCATCGTGGGCCGGAGTTCGCGGAGCTCGGGCGGCGGACGCTCGAGGGTATGAAGCGGATCGTGCGGACGGAGCAGGGGCAGGTGGTGATCTACCCCGCCTCCGGGACGGGAGCCTGGGAGGCGGCGCTGGTCAACACGCTCTCGGCGGGGGACCGGGTGCTGATGTTCGAGACCGGGCACTTCGCCTGGCTCTGGGCGCGGCTGGCGACGCGGCTGGGGCTCGAGCCGCAGGTGATCGAGAGCGACTGGCGGCGGGGGGCGGAGCCGGATGAGATCGAGAAAGCGCTGCGGGCCGACACCGGGCACAAAATCCGAGCCGTCTGCGTGGTGCAGAACGAGACCTCGACGGGCTGCGCGACCCAGGTGCCGGAGATCCGCAAGGCCATCGACGCGGCGGGGCACCCGGCGCTGCTGATGGTGGACACGATCTCGTCGCTCGCCTCGATCGACATGCGGATGGACGCGTGGGGCGTCGACGTGATCGTGGCGGGCAGCCAGAAGGGGCTGATGCTTCCGCCCGGGCTCTCGTTCAACGCCATTGGACGCAAGGCGCTGGCGGCGCATGAGAGCGCCGGCCTGCCGCGCTCCTACTGGGACTGGTCCGAGATGCTGGGCCCGAACGAGAAGGGGTTCTTCCCCTACACGCCCGCGACCAACCTGCTCTACGGTCTGGCCGAGGCGGTGGACATGCTCGAGGAGGAGGGCCTCGACAACGTCTTCCGCCGCCACGACCGCCACGCCGAGGCGACGCGCCGCGCGGTGCAGGCCTGGGGGCTGGAGGTGCTGTGCGCGGAGCCGCGGCACTACTCCAGCTCGCTGACGGCGGTGATAATGCCGGAAGGGCACTCGGCCGACGCCTCCCGCAAGGTGGTGCTGGAGAACTTCGACATGTCTCTCGGCTCGGGGCTCGGGCGGCTGGCGGACCGGGTGTTCCGCATCGGCCATCTCGGCGACTTCAACGACCTGATGCTGATGGGGACGCTCTCGGGCGTCGAGATGGGGCTGAGGCTCGCCGGCGTGCCGCACCAGCGCGGCGGCGTCGAGGCGGCGATGCGCCACCTGGAGGAGACGGCGCCGGCGGGGTGAGGACGGGACGATCATGACACTCGCGGTGATCGGCGCCGGGTTCGGCCGGACGGGGACCGAGTCGATGAAGCTGGCGCTGGAGCGGCTCGGCCTCGCGCCCTGCCACCATATGACCGAGGTGATCCGGAACCCCGAGCAGGTGGCCTTCTGGCGCGCGGCGATGAAAGGCGAAAGGGCCGACTGGGAGACGGGGCTGTCGGGGTTCCGTGCCGCGGTGGACTGGCCCTCATCGTTCTTCTGGCGCGAGCTGAGCGCGCATTACGCGGACGCGAAAGTGCTGCTGACCGTGCGCGATCCGGAGAGCTGGTATCGCAGCTTCGCCGGCACGATCCTGCCGGTCGCCTCGGCCGGCGAGCCGGACAGCCTCGGCCGGCAGATCCTGGCCCGGGTCTTCGACGACCGCGCCGACGACCCGGCGCACGCCATGGCCGTCTTCGAACGGCACAACGCCGCGGTGCGGGCGGCCATCCCGCCCGAGCGGCTGCTGACCTACCGTGTCGGCGACGGGTGGGCGCCGCTCTGCGCGTTCCTCGGGCTGCCGGTGCCCGATACGCCGTTCCCGCGGAGCAATTCGACGCGCGAGTTCAACGACAGGTTCGCCAAGGGCGGCGAGGCACGCGCCTAGCGCCCGGCCCGCCCCTGCAAGGAGGGAGCCCCATGTCCGATGACCTGCTCTACGAGGCCGCCGACGGGATCGGCTGGGTCACCTTCAACCGGCCGGACAGCCGCAACGCGCTGACCTTCGAAATGTACGAGGGGCTGGCGGAGATCTGCCAGCAGGCGGCCCCGGACGGGCCCGTGCGGGCACTGGTGATCCGGGGCGCGGGCGGGCGCGCCTTCGCCGCCGGGACGGACATGGCGCAGTTCCGCGGCTTCGCGACGCCCGAGGACGCCTGGGGCTACGAGCTGAAAATGGAGGCGGTGCTCGACCGGATCGAGCGCTGCCCGATCCCGACCATCGCCGCCATCACGGGGGCCTGCACCGGCGGCGGGGCGGCGATCGCGGCCTGCTGCGACCTGCGCATCACGGACCGGAGGCTCCGCTTCGGCTTTCCCATCGCGCGGACGCTGGGCAACTGCCTCTCGGTCGCGTCGCTGTCACGGCTGGTGGCGCTGGTTGGCGACGCGCGGGTGCGCGAGATCATCTTCACCGCGCGGCTGATCGAGGCCGAGGAGGCGAAGGCGGTGGGCCTTGTCTCCGAGGTGCTGGACGACGCCGACGCGGTGATGGCGCGGGCGGGGGAGCTGGCGGCGCTGCTGGCCTCCCACGCGCCGCTGACGCTGCGCGCAACCAAGGAGGGGCTGAGAAGGCTCCGCGTCGAGGGCGAGGGGGCGGAGGACCGCGATCTCATCGAGATGACCTACATGAGCGAGGACTTCCGCGAGGGCATGGAGGCCTTCCTCGCGAAGCGGACGCCGGAATTCAGGGGGCGCTGAGATGGCGGGGCCGCTTGCGGGCGTCAAGGTGATCGAGCTGGCCCATGTCATGGCCGGGCCGGTGGCCGGGCTGATGCTGGCCGACCTGGGGGCCGACGTCGTCAAGGTCGAGAAGCCGACGGGCGACGACGTGCGCCGCTCGGTCCCGCCGGAGATCGAGGGCGAGTCCGCCTCGTTCATGATGGTCAACCGCAACAAGCGCGGCGTGGTACTGAACCTCAAGGACCCGCGCGGCGTCGACGCGCTGAGGCGAATGCTGAAGGGCGCCGACGTGGTGATCGAGAACTACCGGCGCGGCACCATGGAGCGGCTCGGGCTCGGCTACGACGCGCTGCGCCGCGAGAACCCCGGGCTGATCTACGGCGAGATCTCGGGCTTCGGGCGGAGCGGGCCCTATGCCGACCGGGGCGGGTTCGACCTGATCGCGCAGGGGATGAGCGGCCTCATGTCGATCACCGGCGAGGGGCCTGCGCGGCCGCCCGTCAAGGTGGGCGCGCCGGTCACCGACATCACCGCCGGGATCCTGCTGGCGATGGGAATCTCGGCGGCCTATGCGCGGCGGCTGCAGACGGGGGAGGGGCAGCGGATCGACACCTCGCTCTTCGAGGCGGGGATCACGCACACCTACTGGCAGTCGGCCATCGCCATGGCGACGGGGGTCTCGCCGGGACCGATGGGCTCGGCGCATCCCCTGAACGCGCCCTACCAGGCGTTCGAGACGGCGGATGGCTGGATCAACATCGGCGCGGCGAACCAGGGCAACTGGGAGCGGCTGGTGCGGCTCATCGGCGCGCCGGAGCTTATGGAGGACCCGCGCTTCGTCACCAACGACCGGCGCATGGCGAACCTCGGCGAGCTGGAGGCGGCGCTGAACGCGATCTTTCGCCAGCGCGGCACCGGGGAATGGCTGCGGATCCTCGAGGATGGCGGCTTTCCCGCCGGGCCGGTGCTCTCGGTCGGCGAGATGCACGCCGACCCGCAGGTGCGGGCGCGCGAGATGGTGGTCGGGGTCGATCACCCCGTGGCGGGACGCATGGAGACGCTGGGGCTGCCGGTGAAGTTCTCCGACACGCCGGGCGGTGTCCGGGGACCGGCGCCGACGCTCGGCCAGCACACGCGGGAGGTGCTGGCGGAGGTCGGGTACTCGGAGGCCGAGGTCGAGGAGCTGATCCGGGACGGGGCGGCAGGGTAGGGACGCACCCTTTCTCGTTCCGTCATGCCCCGGCTTGACAGGGGCATCCAGGGTGCGGTCGCCGGCCCGCCGGATTGCCGGGTCGAGCCCGGCGATGACCGCGGCGGCGACGGGAGGAG
>JBEPXW010000197.1:0-4584 GCA_041641715.1 Pseudomonadota bacterium | reverse complement strand
CTCGGCGGCCCCGCGCGGGTCACGCTGATCTCCGGGGTTACACGCGAGGGGCGCTTGGCGGGTCCGTAGAGGCGCAGGTCGTAGATCGGCAGCCGCTCGCGGATCTGCGCCGCGTCCCATTCCTCGAAGGGACAGCCGAGATCCCGGCTCATCGCCATGTGCTTTGCGAGCCCGGCGTTCTGCGCCGTCTTCATCACCAGGCAGCCGAGCTCACGGAATTGCGCGAGGCCCTCGGCATCGCGCGCCTCCAGGTGCTCCGCCCAGTCGCGCCAGTAGTGGTAGCCCTCCCAGGCCAGCGCCGTGCCGTCGGGCGTCGAGTAGTGCGTCCGCACGATCGCGCAGGACCCGGCGGTCGAGCCGTGCCCCGGCGCGCGCTGGCGGTCGACGCCGAGCACACGCCAGCCGCGCTTCGCCAGCTCGAAGGCCGTGGCGGCGCCGATCACGCCGGTCCCGATTATGATGGCGTCGGCCGTCTCGGTCATGGCGCTCTCCCTTGGGCCTCGTCGGGCCCAAGGGAGCGGCGGCCGGGCGGCACTGTCAAGCCTGCCCGGCGCCGCGGCTCACTTCGCCGCCATGGCGGGCTTCCGAGCCGTTTCGATCGGCTCGAGCCCCATGCTCATCCGGCCGGTGAAGAGATGCTGGCGTTTCTCGGTCAGCGGGTGGAACTGCGCGCCGTGGACGTCGCGCAAGAGCCGCTCGAGCCCGGTCTTGCGGAAGAACCCGGCGCCGCCGGTCGCCTCGAGCGCCTTCTCGGCGGCGGCGATGACGTGGCGCGCGACGATGGTCTTGCGGATCAGGATGGCGTTGGCCGTCTCCTGCGCCACCTCGAAGTCGAAGTCGTTGGTGATGCGCACCATGTCATCGAGCGCGAGCTGCGCCGTGGTCAGGAGGTTCTCCATCTCGCCGAGGAGATAGGGCGTCGCCGCGTCGCCGCCGCGCTTCACCGAGCGGTCGCGGGCGATGGCGCAGGCGGCCTCGGCGGTGCCGGTGTAGGCGGCCATGATCAGCGGCATCGCCACGGTCAAGATGATGTTCCAGACCGGGTGGTATTCGCCGCGCGGGCGCCGCAGCACCACCGCCTCCTCGGGCACGAAGACGCCCTCGAAGCGCACCGTCTGGCTGCCGGTGGCGCGCATGCCGAGGGTCCGCCAGTCGTCCATGAAGACGACGCCCTCGGCGTCGGTCGGCACGGGGAAGTGCAGAACCTGCCAGCCTTCCTCGGGGTCGTGGTAGGGCGCCGAGGTCACGAAGGCCGCGCCGGCGGGCGAGCCGCTGGTGAAGGGCTTGACCGAGGTCACCCGGTAGCCGCCCTCGACCTTCTCGGCCTCGCCGTTCGACTCGAGCCAGTCGTTCGCCCCGGTCGAGACCAGGACCGCCTCGCTGCCGGCGACCTTCTCCAGGAGCTTCTTGCCCGGCCGCCCGGCGCTGTGGTTCACCACCGCCGCCGAGACCAGGTGCATGTGCATCGAGAGCGCCAGCGCGGTCGAGCTGCAGTGATGTGCCATGCCGCGGACGAAGGCGCACATCTCCGTGTAGGTCGCGCCGCCGCCGCCGAGCTCCTGCGGCACCAGCGCGGAGAACACCTTGTGCGCCTTGAGCTCCTCGTAGTTCTCGGCGACGAAGGCGTCCGAAGCGTCCAGGTCGTCGGTCCGCCCGGCGAAGCGGGGGCCGAGCTCCTCGAGCACGCGGTTCAGGTCAATCCGGTTCGTCATATCGCTCACCCCTTTGGTCTCGAAAAGTCCTTGACCGAAGAATGCGTCCCGGACCGCCCGCTTGCAACTTCTGGATGTGTAGTTGTGGCGGCCGTCGCCGGTCGCTAGACTGAGTCCCATGAACGAGCGCAAGGGATACGGGCAGTTTTGCCCGGTCGCACAGGCCGCCGAGGTGCTGGCCGAGCGCTGGACGCCGCTGGTGATCCGCGAGCTCTGCTGCGGCTCGACCCGCTTCAACGACCTGCAGCGCGGCGTGCCGCGCATGTCGCCCTCGCTGCTGGCGCGGCGTCTGCGCGAGCTCGAGCATGCCGGCATCGTCGAGACCGCCCCCGCATCCGCCGGCCGCGGCTCCGAGTACCGGCTGACGCCGGCCGGCGAGGCGCTCTTCCCCGTCATCGAGCAGATGGGGAACTGGGCGGTGGACTGGCTGCGCCACCAGCTGACCGCGGACCGGAACCTCGACCCGGATCTGCTGATGTGGGACGTGCGCCGCCGCGCCATGCAGTTCGGCGAGCTGCCCGAGGGCCGACGCGTGGTGAAGTTCGAGCTGACCGGCGTCCCGGTCAACCGCCGCTTTTACTGGCTGGTGCTGGACGGGGCCGAGACGGACCTCTGCTTCCGCGACCCGGGCTTCGAGGTGGACCTGCACCTCGGCGCCGACGTGCGGCTTCTGACCCGCGTCTGGCTCGGCGAGGTCAGCATCGCCGCCGCGACGGCCGACGGCCGGCTCCGCCTCGAGGGCTCGCGCGAGGCGGTCGGCGCCTTCCGCAAGTGGTTCACGCTCAGCCACTTTGCGCCGCGCGCGGCCTGAAGCGGCGGATCCGCGTCGGCGGGCGGCCCGTGTCGCGCTAGGATCCGCCGCATGATTCGCGCCCTCCGCCTCCCGGCGTTTGCCCTGTCGCTCCTCCTCGCGGCCTGCGAGGCGACCACGGACCGTTCCGCCGGCGGGGCCGGGGCGGCGCCCGTCCCGGTCGCCTTCCGCATCGCCCTCGACGGCGACACCGCGCCGGTGCTCGCGGAGGACGGCTCCGCCGATCTTGTCCTGAAGCGCGGGGGGGCCGACGAGCCGGTCACGCTCGGCTTCGGGAACGACGCCCTCGCGGTCCATCCTCTCGCGCCCGGCCGCTACGAGGTGGCGAGCCTCGGCTCCCTGCAGTGCCGCGGCCTCGCCTTCGAGGTGGGCGATCGGCCCCGCTATCTCGGCACCCTGCGGGCGCGGGTGGTGCGCACCGACTACATCGTCGCCATGATGCAGCCGTCCATCGCGGTGCCCGCGGACGTCGCGGCGTTCGCCGAGCGGGCGGGCAGCGCAGTGGATGCGGTCGATGCGCGCCCCATCCCGGTGGCGGAGCCCGCACCCTGCTTTTTCAATCCCGGCGGCAACGGGGTCACCTGGGAGGACCTCACGCTTGGCGAGAAGATTCTCCTGAGCGTCGGCGTCGCCGGCCTCTGCGCCGTCGCCCTCGTCTCCGGCGGCTTCTGCCACTTCTGAGCCTCAGACGCCGAGATAGCGGTCCGAGACGTCAGGGCCGAGATTGCCCGGCGGCCCGCTCCAGACCGTGCGTCCGCGCTCGAGCACCACGCAGTGGTCGGCGAGCGGCAGGAGCTCCTTCAGCGTCTTGTCGACGATCAGGATCGCCTCGCCCTCGGCCTTGAGCCGGCGGAGCGCGGCCCATATCTCGGCGCGGATCGTGGGCGCGAGCCCCTCGGTCGCCTCGTCGAGGATCAGGAGCTTGGGGTTGGTCATCAACGCCCGGCCGATTGCAAGCATCTGCTGCTCGCCGCCCGAGAGCGTGCCCGCCATCTGCCCGCGACGTTCGGCCAGACGCGGGAAGAGCCGCTCCACCGCCGCCCGGTCCCAGGGCCCCGGCCGCTGCGTCGCCACGAGGTTCTCCGCCACCGTCAGGTTCGGGAAGCAGCGCCGCCCCTCCGGCACCAGCCCGAGGCCGAGCTGCGCCGCCCGGTGCGGCGTGAGCCCCGCGAGATCGCGCCCCTCGAACAGGATTCGCCCGCGCTCGTGCGGCGTGAGCCGCAGGATCGAGCGAATGGTCGTGGTCTTGCCCATGCCGTTCCGGCCCATGAGCGCCACCACCTGGCCCGCGTCGAGCCTCAGCTCGACGCCGAAGAGCGCCTGGACGGGCCCGTAGAAGGTCTCGACGCCCGCGAGCTCCAGCATCACGCCTCGGCCCCCAGATAGACCTTGCGCACCAGCGGGCTCGCGCGCACCTCGTCCGCCGTGCCGGCGAAGATGACGCGCCCCTCGGCCAGCACGCTGATGCGGTCGGCGAGGCGGAAAACCGCGTCCATGTCGTGCTCGATGAGCAGCATCGGCACATGGCCCTTCAGCCCGAGCAGCACCCGCGTCAGGGCGGGGGTCCCGCCCGCGCCGATCCCGGCCATGGGCTCGTCGAGGAGCAGCACCTGCGGGCGGAGCGCGAAGGCCATCGCCAGCTCGAGCTGGCGCAGCTCGCCGTGGCTGAGCGCCGCCGCGGGCACGTCCGCCCGGTCGTCGAGGTCGAACTGGGCCAGCACGTCATGCGCCGGGCCGGTGAGCCGCGGGTCGCGCATCACCGGGCAAAAGGTTCCGAGGCCCCGCCGCTCGGCCCCCTGCACCGCCAGCATGACATTACGGAGCGCCGAGAACTCGAGCGCCACCGACGACACCTGGAAGGTCCGCCCGAGCCCGAGCCGTGCCCGCCCCGCCACGGAGAGCCCTGAGACCTCTCGCCCGCCGAGCCATATCTCGCCCGCGTCCTGGTTGAGCTGCCCGGCGATCAGCTGCACCAGCGTCGACTTTCCGGCCCCGTTCGGCCCGATCAGCGCGTGGATCTCGCCCGGCATCAGCGCGAGGTCGACCCCGTCGACCGCCCGG
>JBEPXW010000196.1:0-4584 GCA_041641715.1 Pseudomonadota bacterium | reverse complement strand
CGTCGGCGACCTCGCGCGGCACGTAGCCCAGCGCCATGGAGACACCCGAGTTGTGCGCGTAGCCGCCCGAGGTCACCCAGCCGACCACCTCGCCGTCGAGCCAGATCGCCTCGTCGCCGATCACGTCGGCGTCGCGCGCCTCGACGACGAAGGCGCGGAGCCGGCGCTTGCCGCCCTCTTCGCGCTCGGCGAGCGCGCCTTCCTTGCCGATGAAGTCGGCCGCCTTCTCGTAGGCCACGAAGCGGTCGAGCCCGGCCTCGAGCGGCCCGTAGACGGGGCGGTACTCGCGCGCCCAGCTGCCGAAATTCTTCTCGAGTCGCATGGCGTTCAGCGGCCGCGAGCCGAAGAGGCGGAGGCCGAATTCCGCGCCCGCCTCGAGGATGCGCTCGAAGACGTGGCGCTGGTACTCGGGCCGCATCCAGACCTCGTAGCCGAGGTCGCCTGTGAAGCTGACGCGCCCCACCTGGCAGCGCGCCAGCCCGATCTCCATCTCGCGGATCTCCATGAAGCGGAAGGCCTCGCGCGAGACGTCCTCCCGGGTCAGCTTCCCGAGCACCTTCCGCGCGTTCGGCCCCGCGATGGAGAGACCCGCGAGGCGGAGGCCGAGATTCTCCACCGCCACCGTGCCGTCGTCGGGCACGTGCTCGGCGAACCAGCGCATGTAGAACTCCTCGGCCGCGCCGGAGCCGGCGAGGAAGAACCCCGCGTCGTGCCAGCAGGCCACCGAGAGGTCGCCGATCAGCTTGCCGTCCGCCTTCAGCATCGGCGCCAGCGTCATGCGGCCGGGCCTCGGCAGCCGGCAGGCGAGCATCCGATCGAGCCAGTCCCGCGCCCCCGAACCGGTGACGGCGAATTTCGAGAAGCCCGAGATCTCCATCATCCCGACGCTCTCGCGCACGGCGCGCACCTCCGCCGCGACGTGCTCGAAATCGGTCGAGCGGCGCCAGGAGAAGACGTCGGAAACGCCCTCGGGCGCGAACCAGAGCGGCACCTCGAGGCCCCAGGCGTCGCCCATCTGCGCGCCCATTTCGACCAGTCGGTCGTAAATCGGCGTGGTCTTGAGGGGCCGCCCGGCGGGCAGCTCCTCGTTCGGGAACCTGATCGAGAAGCGCCGCGCGTAGTTCTCCCGCACCTTGGCGTTGGTGTAGGCCATGGTCGCCCAGTCGCCGTAGCGCGCCACGTCCATGGCCCAGACGTCGAAGCCGGGATCGCCGTCGATCATCCAGTTCGAGAGCGCGAGCCCGACGCCCCCGCCCTGGCTGAACCCCGCCATGACGCCGCAGGCGGTCCAGAAGCCCGGCAGCCCGCGCACCGGCCCGACCAGCGGATTGCCGTCGGGGGCGAAGGTGAAGGGGCCGTTGATGACCTGCTTGATGCCGGCGTTCTGGAAGGCGGGGAAGTGCTCGAAGCCGACCTCCAGCGAGGGCGCGATACGGTCGATGTCCGCGGGCAGGAGCTCGTGGCCGAACTCCCACGGCGTCTCGCGCTCCGCCCAGGCGCGGCAGTCCTTCTCGTAGGTGCCCATGAGCATGCCGCCGCGCTCCTGGCGGAGGTAGAGCTCGCCGTCGAAGTCGACCGCGTGCACCACCTCCTTGCCAGTGGTGCGGTTGATCTCGGCCACCTCCGGCATGTCCTCGGTGATCAGGTACATGTGCTCCATGGCGAGGACCGGCAGCTCGAGGCCGACCATGCGCCCGACCTCGCGCGCCCAGAGGCCGCCGGCGTTGACGACGTGCTCGCAGGCGATGGCGCCGTGGTCCGTCACCACCTCCCACTCGCCCGAGGCGAGGCGGCGGATGTCCTTGACCATGGTGTGCGTATGGACCGCCGCGCCGAGCTTGCGCGCGGACTTGGCGTAGGCGTGGGTGACGCCCGAGGGGTCGAGATGGCCGTCCACCACCGTCCTGACCGCGCCGACGAACTGCGCCGGGTCGAGGAGCGGCATGATCTCGTGCGCCTCCTCGGGCGTGATGATCTCGGTCTCGATGCCGAGATAGCGGCCCTTGGAGACGACGCCCTTCAACCAGTCGAAGCGCTCAGGGGTAGAGGCCAGCATCACGCCGCCCGTCATGTGGAAGCCCGTGGCCTGGCCGGAGAGCTCCTCGATCTCGCGGTAGAGCTCGATGGTGTACTGCTGCAGCTTGGCGACGTTCGGGTCGCCGTTGATGGTGTGGCAGCCGCCCGCGGCGTGCCAGGTGGAGCCCGAGGTGAGCTCCGAGCGCTCGAGCAGGACGGCGTCCGTCCAGCCCGCGCGGGCGAGATGGTAGAGCACCGAGCAGCCGACGACGCCGCCGCCGATCACGACCACGCGCGCATGGGTCTTCATGGAATGCCTCCCGAAAGCGGACCGGCGCATGCAAAGCAGGTTTCGCGCCGCCGCCCGCGCGCAATCTCGTCGCCCGGCAACGGAATCGCGTCAGCCACGCGTCACTCCTCGCGGCCGTGGCCCAGGAGCCGGGCGTGCAGCGCCCCCGCCTCCGGCGCGCCGGCGGCGAGCGCGAAGACATAGGCCTGGGTCAGGAAGAAGCAGGCCGCGTCCGTCTCGGCGGCCGCCTCCGCGCGGTCGGCCGCCTCGCGGTAGAGTGCCACGAGGCGGGGCCGGTCCCCCGCCTCGTGCGCCTCGATCAGGGCGGCGTCGAGCGCGGCGCGTTCCATGCGGCGCTTCTCCTCTCTCCCGCTCCGGTCGATCCTCGCGGCGGCCGCCTTGGCCCCGCGGATGGCCTAAACGGGAAATCCAGTGATTTCAAAGTACTAGACCCCCGTCCAAATCTGGACGCCCCGCGCGGTCGGGTCGGCCGGCGTTTCTTACCCCGCCATCCGGCTCGCCACCCAGTGGTGGAAGAGGTGGGTCGGGCTGTCCATTACCGGCGAGAACCGCCCGCCGTCGAAGCCCTCCGCCCGGCGGCCCCGCTGCATGCCCTCGACGACGAACACGTCCTCGACGAAGACGTCCTTCCACATGGTCGCGTTCTTCTCGCGCATCGCCCGCCAGTCCTCGCCGAGGACAGCCGGGTCCGTGTAGAAGATCGCGACATGCTCGACCGTGCGGTCGACCGCGACCGGCTCGAGCACGATGGCGAACGTGTGGTCCTTGTGGACGCCCAAGAGCACGTTCGGGTAGAGGGCGATGTACTCCGCCCCCTCGGTCCACTTCTCGGAGAGGCCGCCAAACTCCGGGAAGCGCCGCCCGTCCCCGGCCAGCATCGGCCGGTAGACCTGCGTGCCCTGCCCCGAGAACGCGCCCGGCGCCTCGATGTGGTAGTGGTCCTCGAGGCGCGAGTAACTGTTCAGCCCCGGATGCACCCAGGGCAGGTGGTAGCTCTCGCAGTAGTTCTCCACCGCGAGCTTCCAGTTGCAGCCGACGTCCAGCCGGAACGCGCCATCGGGCGCGAAGTGCAGCGGCCGGTCGAACTCGGCCCAGCGCGCGCGGAGATCGCCGGCCCAGTCCTCGAAGGCGGGCGCCGCGCCGTCGATGTTGACGAAGACGACCCCGAGCCACTCCTGGCTCCGCACCTCGATAAGGCCGAGCTCGGCGCGGTCGATGCTGTCGTGCCGGTTTGTGCCCGGCCCCCCGACATGCGGCGTGGTGCGCAGCCGCCCGTCGAGCTCGTAGCACCAGGAGTGGTAGGGGCAGCGGATGGCCCGCGCGATGTTGCCTGGCTCCTCGACGAGGATCATGCCGCGGTGCCGGCAGACATTGAAGAAGACCCGCAGCACGCCCTCGCGGTCGCGCAGCATCAGCAGCGGCTGGCCGAGGAAGGTGAGCGGCCGCGCGTCGCCCGGGTTCGGCGCATCCCCCGCGAAGCCGATCCCCGCCCAGCCGGAGAAGAACACGCGGCGCTTCTCGTCCTCGAGCGCGCCCGGATCCACGTAGCACGGGTTCGGCAGCCCGCGGGCGGCCGCGACGGGTCGGGTAACGGCGGCGAGGTCGCTCGGGCGGACGGACATCGGGGCCTCCTTTCTGCCGGCGAAGTCGAATCAGCGGGCAGTATCAAGGGTTACCGGCCGGTGCGTCCGGTCCGCGAGCGAACACGCCTGTCGCAAACAGGCGATAGGCAGCACGGCGCGCGCAACCACTGACGGAATACGGCGTACCGGACGTGATAAACAGATGATGTCCTGGGGAATCACGCCATGAGCACGCGCACCCTTTCTCTGGCCGCGGCGGCCGTCCTTCTCGCCCTCCTCGGCGGCTGCGCCGCGAGCACCTATGGCAGCTACTACGACGACGGGTACGGCGTTTACTACGGCGGCCATGGCGGTGCGTATTACGGCCACGACGCCTACCGGTACCGCTATGGACCGCATTACGGCGCCCGGTCGGGGCCACGCCTCTACATCTACCGCGTCGTGCCGAAACGGCGCCATCATTGGCACGGCCACCGCTCCCACCGTTGGCGTCACGCCCATCCGCACCGCAAGCGGCACTGGGACCACGACGGGTCCCGGCTGCGCAAGCGGGACGGCGAGCCGCACGCGCATCGGCTCCGGAGTCGCGACCGCGACCGCGTCGGCGACGGCGCACGCCCCGCCAGGCGCACCGACGAGGACGGGCGGGATGACGGCCGCGGGGCGCGCCACGGC
>JBEPXW010000195.1:3086-4617 GCA_041641715.1 Pseudomonadota bacterium | reverse complement strand
CGATCTAAGGCGGAGCTCAGGGAGCAGTTCGGCCTCGACAAGCCGCCGGTCGAGCGCTTCCTCATCATGCTCTGGAACTATGTCCGCTTCGACTTCGGCGAGAGCTTCTTCCGCTCCAAGGGCGTGATCGAACTGATCCTGGAGAAGATGCCGGTCTCGATCTCACTCGGCGTCTGGACCACGCTGATCGCCTACCTCGTCTCGATCCCGCTCGGCATCGCCAAGGCGGTGCGCGATGGCACCCGCTTCGACGCGGTCACCTCGGGCGTGGTGGTGGCGGCCTACGCCATCCCGGGCTTCCTCTTCGCCATCGTCCTCCTCGTTCTCTTCGCCGGCGGCAGTTATTTCCAGTGGTTTCCGCTGCGCGGCCTGACCTCGGACAACTGGGAGGACCTCACGCTGATCGGCAAGGCGCTGGATTATCTCTGGCACATCGCGCTGCCGGTCATGTCGCTGATGATCGCCGGCTTCGCGACGCTGACACTGCTGACGCGCAACTCGTTCCTCGACGAGATCCGGAAGCAGTACGTCATGACGGCGCGCGCCAAGGGACTTAGCGAGCGCCGCGTCCTCTACGGCCACGTCTTCCGCAACGCCATGCTGATCGTGATCGCGGGGTTCCCGGGCGCCTTCCTTTCGGCCTTTTTCACCGGGGCGCTGATCGTCGAGACGGTGTTCTCGCTCGACGGCCTCGGGCTCCTGGGCTTCGAGTCCGTGGTCAGCCGCGACTACCCCGTCGTCCTCGGCACCCTTTACATATTCGGGCTGATGGGCCTCGTGGTGAAGTTGATCTCGGACCTCATGTATGTCTGGATCGACCCGCGCATCGACTTCGAGCGGCGCGAGGGTTAGGCGATGATCCGCCTCTCCCCCCTGAACCGGCGGCGCCTGCGCAACTTCAAGGCCAACAAGCGCGCCTACTGGTCGGTCTGGCTCTTCCTCATCCTCTTCGTCATCAGCCTGTTCGCAGAGCTGATCGCCAACGACAAACCGCTCGTCCTCGAGTTCCAGGGCGAGCTGCACTACCCCCTCCTCGAAAGCTATTCCGAGACCTATTTCGGTGGCGACTTCCTGACGCCGGCCGACTACAAGGACCCGTTCGTCCAGGACCTGATCCGTACTAACGGCGACGGCGAGCTGGCCGAGGGCGAGGTGCCCGGCTGGATGATCTGGCCGATCATCCCGTTTAAGTACTCGACCGTCGACTACAACGTCGCCACCGCCCCCTCGGCGCCGGACTCCACGCACATCCTCGGCACCGACGACCAGGCGCGTGACGTGCTCGCCCGCGTTATCTACGGCTTCCGGCTCTCGGTGCTTTTCGGCTTCGGCGTCACCATCGCCTCGGCGATCATCGGCATCGTCGCGGGCGCCGCGCAAGGGTTCTTCGGCGGCTGGGTGGACCTCTTCTTCCAGCGCGTCGAGGAGGTCTGGCAGTCCATGAACCTTCTCTACGTGATCCTGATCATCTCGTCGGTGCTGGCGCCGAACCTCTGGGTGATGTTCTTCATCTTCGTCGCCTTCTCCTGGA
>JBEPXW010000195.1:0-3076 GCA_041641715.1 Pseudomonadota bacterium | reverse complement strand
GACGCTCTTCCGATCTGCCCGCGCCCTCGGCGTCGGCGACTGGACCATCATGTTCCGCCACGTCCTGCCGAACGCCATGGTCGCGACGCTGACCTTCATACCCTTCATGTTAACAGGGTCCATCAACATGCTGGCAGCGCTTGATTTCCTTGGCTTCGGACTCGAGCAGGGCTACCCCTCGCTCGGCGAGCTGGCGCTGCAGGGCAAGAAGTATCTCCAGGACCCGCACCTCGCGATCACCGCCTTCTTCACCTTCGCCATCATGCTCTCGCTGATGGTGTTCATGTTCGAAGGCGTGCGCGACGCCTTCGACCCCCGCAAGACGTTTCAGTAGAGCCCGATGGCCGCGCTCCTCACAGTCCAGAACCTGTCGGTCGCGTTCCCGGAGTCCGGGCGGACGGTCGAGGCGGTGCGCGGCGTCTCATTCGAGATCGGCCGCGGCGAGACGCTGGCGCTGGTCGGCGAGTCGGGCTCCGGAAAGTCGGTGACCGCGCTTTCCACCGTCGGCCTCCTGCCCGACACGTCCATCGTCCGCGGCTCGGTGGACTACCAGGGCCGCCAGATGATCGGCGCGTCCCAGCGCGATCTGATGCAGGTGCGCGGCAACGACATCAGCTTCGTCTTCCAGGAGCCGATGACCTCGCTCAACCCGCTGCACACTATCGAGAAGCAGATCGGCGAGAGCCTGTTGATCCACCAGGGCCTCACGGGCAAGCCCGCGCGCGAGCGCACGCTCGAGCTCCTGACCCGCGTCGGCCTTCCGAACCCGCTCGAGCGGCTCGACGCCTGGCCGCACCAGCTCTCGGGCGGGCAGCGCCAGCGCGTGATGATCGCCATGGCGCTCGCCAACAAGCCGGATCTGCTGATCGCCGACGAGCCCACCACCGCGCTCGACGTCACCATCCAGGCGCAGATCCTCGCGCTCCTCGCCGAGCTGCAGCGGGCAGAGGGCCTCTCGATGCTCTTCATCACCCACGACCTCAACATCGTCCGCAAGGTGGCCCAGCGCATCGCGGTGATGAAGGACGGCGAGATCGTCGAGACCGGGGCCACCGGCGAGGTGTTCGACGGCCCGAAGCATTCCTACACCAAGATGCTGCTCGCCGCCGAGCCGAAGGGCCGGCCGGACCCGATCGGCCGCGAGGCGCGACCGCTGGTCGAGGGCCGCAACGTCCGCGTCTGGTTCCCGATCAAGCGGGGCGTCTTCAAGCGCACCGTCGGCCACATCAAGGCCTGCACCGACGTGGACTTCGACCTCGTCCCCGGCGAGACGGTCGGCGTCGTCGGCGAGTCCGGCTCGGGCAAGACCTCGCTGGCGCTGGCGCTGATGCGGCTGATCCGGCCGCAGGGCGCGATCACCTTCGACGGCCGTAACGTGCAGGGCCTGAAGAAGCGCGAGCTGCGCTCGCTCCGCCGCCACATGCAAATCGTCTTCCAGGACCCCTACGGCTCGCTCTCCCCGCGCATGTCCGTGGCCGAGATCATTTCCGAGGGGCTCGGCGTCCACCGCCTCGGCGGGCGCGGCACCGAGAAGCGCGGGCTGGTCGCCGAGGCGATGACCGAGGTCGGGCTCGACCCGGCCACCATGGACCGCTACCCTCACGAGTTCTCCGGCGGGCAGCGCCAGCGCATCGCCATCGCGCGCGCCATGATCCTGAAGCCGAAGCTCGTGGTGCTCGACGAGCCCACCTCGGCCCTCGACATGACCGTGCAGAAGCAGATCGTCGACCTCCTCCGCGAGTTGCAGCGCCGGCACCGGCTGGCCTACATGTTCATCAGTCACGACCTGCGCGTGGTGCGCGCCATGGCCCACAAACTGATCGTGATGAAGGACGGCGAGGTGGTCGAGGCCGGCACCGCCGACGAGGTGTTCGATAACCCCCAGACCGACTACGCCCGCGCCCTCATGGCCGCAGCTTTTAATCTTGAGGCGGCGCCCGGTGCCTCCGAGTGAGCCTCCCGCCGAAGCCGCCGGCGTCTCGCTCGCCCGCGGCGTCTGCCGGATGCTGGCCGAGCGCGGCTTCGCCGCATTGACCGAGTTCTCCACGCGCGACGGCCTGCGCATGGACGTCTGCGCTCTCGGCCCGAAAGGCGAGATCTGGTGCATCGAGGTGAAGTCCTCGCGGGCGGACTTCCAGGCGGACGCCAAGTGGCCGGGCTATCTCCCCTGGTGCGACCGCTTCTTCTTCGCCGTGCCCGAGGCTTTCCCCGACGAGCTCCTGCCCGCCGAGCACGGCCTCATCCGCGCCGACCGGTGGGGCGCCGAGATCCTGCGGTGGGGCCCCGAGGAACGACTGACCGGAGCCCGGCGCAAGATGCTCACGCTGGCATTCGCGCGCCTCGCCGCCTCGCGGGTACTGACGCTCACCGACCCGGCGCCGCGCGGTCCGATCACGGCGTGAGCGTCAAGACCGTGCATTTCGATTTTTAAATTAATTCAATGCCTTAATACCCCGTCCAAATTTGGACAGGCTCGGCGGGACGCCGCGCACCACCTTCCGCGCCGGATCGCGGCCGGCATCACTCGACGAACCGCAGGCCCTGGAACCTCTGCCGGAAAGCCGTGACCTCGGTCGCGACCGTTTCGGGCTCCGGCCCTAGAGCCCGAGCGATGAGCCCGGCCAGATGGCCCATCTCCGCCGCCGTCATGCCCCGCCGCACGATCTCCGGCGTGCCGAGCCTGAGCCCGTTCACGTCCCCCTCGACCGGCGCCGCGGGCAGCCCGATGCCGCAGGTGAGGATGTTGGCCCGCCTCAGGTGCTTCGCCATGCGCTGCCCGCCGCCCCAGCGCGCGGCCTCGAGTGCGAACTGGTGCGAGCGGGTGGCGACCCCGCCGGCCCGGAAGACCGGCAAGCCCTCGGCCTCCAGCGCCTCGGCCAGAGCAAGCGCCGTGGCGGCCATCGCGGCGGCATAGGCCCGCCCATGCTCACGCCAGTCGAGCAGCGTAAGCGCCAGCGCCGCGACGCGGCCCGCGTCGAAGTTGGCCGTGAGACCCGGGAAGGCGATCCGGTCGATCCGCTCGGCGAGGTCCGCCTCGTTGGTCACCACCAGCCCGCCGGCCGGGCCGCCGAGGCTC
>JBEPXW010000194.1:0-4628 GCA_041641715.1 Pseudomonadota bacterium | reverse complement strand
CGATCTCGGCGGCGGCTCCGGAGCCGGGGGCAAAGATCTCCCGGATGCGCCGGTGGGTGCCGGCGGGTCCGGTACCGGAGAAGTGGTAGGTGACGAGCGGCCAGCCGTCCACGGTGAAGGAGCCCGGGTCGCCGGCGAGCTCCTGGCCGAGGGTGCGGTGCGAGAGGTTCCAGCTCGCAACGTCGAGGTTCGGCATCTTGAGGATCCGCACGCTGTCGAACATGGCCGGGACGAGATCAACCCAGCGCTGGTCGGTGAAGAGGCCGCGCGCCCGGTCGTCGAAGCAGTAGCGGTCGAGGCGGTCGGCCCACCAGCGTGCGAAGGCGAGGCCGTGCGCGTCCGGGCGGACGAACAGGTGGCCGAGGTTGTAGACGCCGTGGGCGGCCACCGAGAGCTCGGTCAGCTCGACGCCGGTCTCGGTCTCCTCCGGGGCCAGGATATGCGGCACGAGGCCGATCGAGTCATCGCCGAGATAGCTGTCGGCCAGCGAGAGCGGGTTCAGCACCATGACGTCCGGATCGAGATAGACGGCGAGGTCCGGCGTGTCCTCCTCGAACAGACGGAGGAGGGCCCGGCCCTTCACTGCCGTCGCGAGCTCCATGATGTTGTGCTGGAAGACCCAGCCACGGTCGTAGCCGAGGTCCTCGGGCAGCCAAACGCGGTCGAACGGCTCGACGTCGAGGTCGAGCCAGTCGGGAACCACGTCGTTGAGACAGAGGGTTATGGAGGCCTCGGGCTCCGCGGCGGCCAGGGTCTCGGCCAGCACCCGGGCCTTCGGCAGATAGTTGAGCGCGCAGCTCGTGTAGACGGAGATGCTCATGCCGCCGCCTCGCGCGCACGCCGGCCGGGAGCGGGCTCGGGCGCGGCCTCGCACAGGCGGGCCATCTCGAGGCGCATCAAGCGGATCTGGCGGTCGCGGGCGGAGACGGCGTCCTGGAGCTCGGCCGCGTTCTGCGCCTCGATTGCGGTGTCCGCCGTCTCGCGACCGGCGTGGAGGAGCCACTGGCCGGGGCCCGCGGCGGCGGCCGTGCGGGTCAGCCCGGCGAGGTAGAGGGCGATGTCGCGCGCCCACGGACGGCGGTCTTCCAGCGTCATGGAGTGGCCGTCGCCGGGGCGGTGCGAGATGTGGCAGAAGACACCCGGCAACTCGACGATCTCCGGCAGGGCCGGGTCCGTCAGCGTCAACAGGTGGAGCGCGTAGTCCTCGGAGAGGTCGTGCTCGAAGACGAAGGCGTCGAGGCGTGCCTGAAGGCGTGCGCGCGGCATTACCAGAGCGCAGACCGGCAGGCGGTTGACGCCGCCGAACAGGCGCCGCCAGCCCGCGGCAGGATAGGTCGCGCGCTCCGCCGAGCGAGTCAGCACGTGGCAGCCGGAGGGCGTCTCGGTCCAAGTCTCGTCGTGCACGGCCGAGGCCGTCGCCATGAGCGGCCGCGCACCGAGGAAGAGGGCGCGCTGCATCTCGGCGAAGGCGAAGAGGTCCACGTAGTCGTCGTCGTCCACGACGGCCACGTACTCGCCCGCGGCGGCGCGGAGGCCGCCGATCAGGTTGTCCACGCGGCTATGGGTGCCCGGCGGGTTGTGTCTGAGGCGGAGCGCAAGGTTGACGAACCTTGCGCGGAGGTCCGCGAGGGCCGTTTCGCATGTCTCGCGGGGCGCGTCGGAGGAGAGTACGACCTCGATCTCTGCGCTGTCCCGTCGTGCTCGGGTTATCGACGCGAGCAGGCGCTCGAGCAAGTGCGGGCGGTCGAATCGCGTACGCGTGACGATGCTGAGCGAGAGAGGATCGCAGAGGGCGTCGACGGTCTCCTCGACCGCCTCCGCCAGGAGGCCGGCCGCGGGCACGGGCGGCCGGTTGCCTTCGGCGGCGGCAGGATCGATGCTGATCGGGCCCGTGAGCGTGGGGATATCCTCCCCAGGGATTGTCGGAGCGAAGCGGTCCTGAAGCTCGGCGCGGAGGCGGAGCGGGTCGCGGGCTCGGAGAGACCCGTCGATCCCGCCGACGAGTTCGGGCGCGTAAAGCGCGACGCGCCGGTCGAGATAGCCCTCGGTGACGAGAATCGTCTCGAACGCGGTGTCGGGAAGTGCCGGGGCGCGGGCGGCGCGCTCGGCGAGCCACGCCGCGTCGACGAGGCAGAGGTCGGGCAGGGGGTCCACGAGGGGTCGCGGCGCGGGGTGGAGGGGCAGGTGCGGGCTCGCCGAGGCATAGAGCGCCGAGACGCGCTCGCCCGTGGGCGTGAGGCCACCCGCCGCGGCGAGCGACCAGCGCCCGGACAGGGCGCACAGGCGCGACCGTGCCGCGGCGATGCGCGCGGCAAGGCGCTCGTCGAGCACCAAGCCGGAATTGCGCACGAGGACCAGCACCTCGGTTCCGGGCTCGGCGGCGAGGCGCACAGCCACATGCCCGACGGCGCCGCGGTGGCGTTCGATCTGCCCGGCCTCCGCGAGGAAGGCCGCTTCCAGGTCGCCCGCCGCCGGGAGCGTCGCACGCTCGACCAGGAAAACGGCGCCGTCCAGACCGGGCGCGTCGATCCTGAACGAGTAAAGCATGGCGGTCCTCGGGTCGCGGTGGCGGTTCAGGCGATGCGGCGGAGCTCCCGCTTCCGGGGGGCAGGCTGCGCCGCGGCGGCCAGGTCGAGGAGGTGGCGGCCGTAGCCGGTGCGCGCGATCGGCTGCGCGAGGTGCGACAGTTCCTCCGCATCGATCAGGCCGCGGCGGTAGGCGATCTCCTCGAGGCAGCCGATCTTGAAGCCCTGGGCCTGCTCGACCGTGCGGACGAAGGCGGCAGCCTCGAGCAGGCTGTCGTGGGTGCCGGTGTCGAACCAGGCATAGCCCTGGCCGAGCCAGCTGACCTCGAGCGTGCCCTCGGCGAGATAGGTCTCGAGCAGCGCGGTGATCTCCAGCTCGCCGCGTGCCGAGGGGCGGAGCTCGCGCGCCCGGGCGCTGGCCTCGTGGTCCATGAAGTAGAGCCCGGTCGCGGCGAGGTTCGACCTCGGCTGCGCCGGCTTCTCCTCGAGGCTGAGGGCGCGGCCGGAGGCGTCCGCCTCGATGATGCCGTAGCGGGACGGGTCGGGCACCGGGTGGCCGAAGACGCGGGCGCCGAGGACCTGCCGATCGGCCTCGGCCAGGAGCCGGCCGAGGTGCGGCCCGTGGAAGATGTTGTCGCCGAGGACCATCACCGACGGCGCGCCGTCGAGGAAGGCCTCCGCCAAAACGTAGGCCTGCGCCAGGCCGTCGGGCGAGGGCTGGGCGATGTACTCGTATGCGAGGCCGAGCGCGCCGCCGTCGCCGAGGAGGCGCCGGAAGGCGGGCTGGTCGTCGGGCGTCGTGATGATCGCGACCTCCTCCACCCCGGCCGTCAGGAGGACCGAGAGGGGGTGGTAGATCATCGGCTTGTCGTAGACCGGGAGAAGCTGCTTGGAGACGCCGAGGGTGACGGGGTGGAGGCGGGTGCCCGACCCGCCGGCGAGCACGATGCCCTTGCGCTTTTTCATCCGGTCCTCGCTTATGTTTGTCCTGCCGGGGCCCCGCGGCCGCCGGCTGTGAGCACATTCACGCAGAAGCGGCTGACCAAACGGTTAACCATGGCCGCCGGCAGGAAATTTTTCCCGCCGCGCGCCCGGCGCGGCCTCAGCCCCGGTCGCGGATGCCGTAGGCACCGAGCACGAGGATGCTCCAGACGCCGAGGGCCAGGAGGAACACGGCCGCGATGAGGAGCGGCCGGTCGGGATACTCCGGTTCCTGGGAGAGCGTCGGCTCGATATGCGGTGCGAGGTAGCGGTGGCGCCGGCGTGCCTCGGCCTGGGCCTGCTGGTAGGTGGCGAGCGCCATGGTGTAGGCCTGCTCGGCGAACTCGCGGTCGACGACCAGTTCCTCGAACTCGCCGACGACCGCGCTGAGGGGGCGGGCTTTTTCGCCACCGGTGCCGACCCCGGTGCCGAGGCGCGTGCGCTCGGCGGCGATGCGGCCCTCGAGCGAGGCAATGCGGCGCTTCAGGAGCCCGATCCGCGGCGCCGATTCGTCGAGCGCGCTGCGCAGCACCTGGAGCTGCACGCGGGCCTGGGAGAGTTCCTCCTCGAGCTGGGCGACGAGCTCGATGGCGACCTTGGCGTTGGCGGAGGGGTCGACCTCCTGCTCGACGTCGCGGAACTGGCGCAGCCGGCCGCGGATGTCGCGGAGGTGCTGCTCAGCCTCGTCGAGCTCGATGGCGGCATGGCGTACGGCGTCCTCGCGGGCGATGTCGGCGAGGCGGTTCACCAGCTCGGCGCTGGCCTCGAGGATGGCGTCGGAGACGGCCCGCGCCTCCTCGGCGCGGAAGGCGCGCGCCTCGACGGTGACGATGCCGGTGGCGGGGTCGAGCGAGACGTCTACCACGCGGTTCCAGTAGTCGACGAGGTCCTCGATCGGCTGGTCGTGGCCGAGCGAGAACACCCAGTCCTGCGGGGCGCGGTTCCAGTAGGTCTCGAGGGGCAGGCGCTCGCGCACGGTCTCGACGATCTGCTGGCTCTGGATGAAGTCGTAGAGCACCTGGCCGTCGGTCATCACGCTCGAGCCGCCGAGCTGGGTGACGGCGCCGAGGATCTCGAGCGGCGCCGAGGTCTCGCTCGAGCGGATCGAGAAGGCGACACGCG
>JBEPXW010000193.1:0-4664 GCA_041641715.1 Pseudomonadota bacterium | reverse complement strand
GGACTGAGCCGCCGATGCCGATATGCAGGACATCAGTGAAGGGTTCGCCGGAGACAGTCGCGTAGCGGCCCGTGCGCACGTCCTCGGCGAAACCGAGAAAGCGGGCGAGGGTCTCGTTGACGGCCGACATGACGTCCTCGCCGTCGACCTCGACCCGCGCCCCCGCCCCGCCGCGCAGCGCCATGTGCAAAGCGGCGCGGCGCTCGGTGAGATTGACCGGCGCGCCCGCGAACATGGCCTCGCGCACCTCCTCGAGAGAGACGGCGCGGGCCAGGGCGTGGAGGGCGACGAGGGCCTGCTCGTCAAGCTTCTCCTTGGAGACATCGACCAGCAGGTCGTCGAGCTTGAGCGAGAGCCGAGCGAAGCGGTCGGGGTCGCCGGCGAAGAGGTCGCGGAGATGCGTGCCGCGCAGCCGCGCCGCCTCGGCGTGGACCAGGTCCCACGCGTTGCCGATGGTCATCTTGTGCCTCACCTGCCCGAGAGCGTGCGGCGCACGGCGTCGCGCCAGCCGGCGTATTTCGACTCGCGCGCCGCCTCGTCGAGGCCCGGCTCGAAACGGCGCTCGAGCGCCCAGCCCTTGGCGAACTCCTCCGGTCCGGGATAGACGCCGGCCCGCATGCCGGCGAGCCAGGCGGCGCCCAGCGCGGTGGTCTCGGCGATCTCGGGCCGGTCGACGGGGGCACCGAGGATGTCGGCGAGGAACTGCATGGTCCAGTCGCTCGCCGTCATGCCGCCGTCGACGCGCAGGACGGTGCCGGGGTCGCCGTCCCAGTCGCCCTTCATCGCCTCGAGCAGGTCGCGGGTCTGGTAGCCGACGCTCTCGAGCGCGGCGCGGGCGAGCTCGGCGGGGCCGGTGTTCCGGGTCAGCCCGTAGATTGCGCCGCGGCAGTCGGCGTCCCAGTAGGGCGCGCCGAGGCCGACGAAGGCGGGGACGAGGTAGACGCGCTGGTTGGGGTCGGACGTCTCGGCCAGGGGCTGCGTCTCGGCCGCCTCGCGGATCATCTTCAGCCCGTCGCGGAGCCATTGCACGACCGCGCCGGCGACGAAGATGGAGCCCTCGAGTGCGTAGGTGGTGCGGCCGTCGAGCTGATAGGCGATGGTGGTCAGGAGCCGGTTTTTCGACGGCACGAGCTCCTCGCCGGTGTTGAGGACGGCGAAGCAGCCCGTGCCGTAGGTGGACTTGATCATGCCTGGGGTGAAGCAGGCCTGGCCGACGGTCGCCGCCTGCTGGTCGCCGGCCACGCCGAGGATCGGGATCTCGCGGCCGAAGAGGTCAGGGCGGGAATGGCCGAAGTCGGCCGAGGAATCGCGGACCTCCGGGAGCATGGACATCGGCACGCCGAGGAGCTGGCAGAGGTCCTCGTCCCACCGCCCCTTGCGGATGTCGTAGAGGAGCGTGCGCGAGGCGTTGGTGGCATCGGTCACATGGGCCTTCCCCCCGGTGAGGCGCCAGATCAGGTAGCTGTCGACGGTGCCGAAGAGGAGCTCGCCGGCTTCCGCCTTCTCCCGCGCGCCATCGACGTTCTCGAGCATCCAGGCGACCTTGGTGCCGGAGAAGTAGGGGTCGGCGAGGAGGCCCGAGCGCTCGGTGATCAGCGCCTCGTGGCCCTCATCGCGCAGCCGCGCGCAGAGGGGCGCGGTGCGCCGGTCCTGCCAGACGATGGCGTTCATGATCGGCTTGCCGGTCGCCTTCTCCCAGACCAGCGCCGTCTCGCGCTGGTTGGTGATGCCGATCGCCGCGATGGCGTCGGGGCCGAGGCCGGCGCGCTCGATCGCCGAGCGACAGGTGGCGGCGGTGGAGGACCAGAGATCCTCCGGGTCGTGCTCGACCCAGCCCGAGTCCGGGAAGTGCTGCGGGAACTCCTGCTGGGCGGTGGCGACGATGCGGCAGTTCCCGTCGAACAGGATCGCCCGGGTCGAGGTCGTGCCCTGGTCGATGGCGAGGACGTGGCTGGACATGCGCTTCCTCCCGTTGCCGCGCATAAGGCCTTTCTTCACGCGCTTTTCCTAGTCGTAACCGAGAACGCGGGCCGCCGCCAACGGGCGATGCGGGCTTCCGCCGGCCGCGCGCCTGTCGTAGGAAAAGGAGTCGAGCCGTGGTGATGTTTGCCGAGCCGGAGGCCGCGCCGATGACCGTCCGCACCGTGCCGACGCGCCCCGTGGAAGGGCAGAAGCCGGGAACCTCCGGGCTCCGCAAAAAGACACGGGTCTTCATGGAGCCGGGCTATCTCGAGAACTTCGTGCAGTCGGCATTCGACGCGCTTGGCGGCGTCCACGGCAAGACTCTCGTGCTGGGGGGCGACGGGCGCTACTTCGCCCGCGAGGCGGCGCAGACGATCCTGAGGATGGCCGCGGCCAACGGCGCGGCGCGCGTGATCGTCGGGCAAGGCGGATTGCTGTCGACGCCGGCGGCCTCCTGCGTGATCCGGGGGCGGGGCGCGGACGCGGGCGTCATCCTCTCGGCGAGCCACAACGCCGGCGGGCCGGACGAGGATTTCGGGGTCAAGATCAACACGGCGAGCGGCGGCCCGGCGCCCGAGAGCGTGACGGCGGCGATCCACCGGCGGACGCTGGAGATCACGGAGTACCGCGTGCTGGAGGCGCCCGACGTTGCGCTCGACCGGCCCGGCGAGTCGGGGCTCGGCGGCATGGCGGTCGAGGTCATCGACCCTGTGGCGGACTACCGCGCGCTGATGGAGCGGATCTTCGATTTCGAGGCGATCCGGGGGCTGTTCGCCTCCGGCTTCACCATGCGCTACGACGCGCTCCACGCGGTCACCGGGCCCTACGCCAGGGCGATCCTGGAGGACGCGCTGGGGGCCCCTGCGGGCACGGTGGTCCGGGGCGAGCCGCTCGAGGACTTCGGCGGGCTGCATCCGGACCCGAACCCGGTGCATGCGCGCGCGCTCTACGAGCTGATGTTCGCGGACGCCGCGCCCGACCTCGGGGCGGCGGCGGACGGGGACGGCGACCGCAACATGATCCTCGGGCGGGGGGCTTACGTGACTCCGTCGGACAGCCTCGCGGTGCTCGCGGCCAACGCGCACCTGGTGCCGGGATACGGGGGCGGCCTCAGGGGCGTCGCGCGCTCGATGCCGACGAGCCGCGCGGCGGACCGGGCGGCGAAGCGGCTCGGCGTGCCGGCGCACGAGACGCCGACCGGGTGGAAGTTCTTCGGCAACCTGCTCGACGCGGGCATGGCGACGCTCTGCGGCGAGGAAAGCTTCGGGACCGGCTCGGACCATGTGCGCGAGAAGGACGGGCTCTGGGCCGTCTTGATGTGGCTCAACGTCATGGCCGCCCGGCGCGAAGCGGTTGCGGAGATCCTCGCCCGCCACTGGGCCGAGCACGGGCGCGACTTCTACTCCCGCCATGATTACGAGGGCCTGGAGAGCAGGCCGGCGGAGGCGCTGATCGAGGACCTGCGCGGCCGGCTTGCGGCGCTGCCGGGGACCGCCGCGGCCGGCCTGACTGTCGAAACGGCGGACGACTTCCGCTATGTCGACCCGGTGGACGGCTCGGTGGCCGAGCACCAGGGCATCCGGATCTTCTTCCGCGAGGGCGCGCGGGCGGTCTTCCGGCTGTCCGGCACCGGCACGGAGGGCGCGACGCTCCGGGTCTATCTCGAGCGCTTCGAGCCCGACACGAGCCGCCACGCGCGCGACCCGCAGGAGGCGCTCGCGGAGGTGATCGCGGCGGCGGACGAGATTGCCGGGATCCGCCGCCGGACCGGGCGCGCGACGCCCGACGTCAGGACCTGAGAGGGGTCAATCGGGCGTCACGGCCACCACACGCCGCAAATGCGGATGCTCGGCGCAGAGATAGGCGTAGTTGTCGGGCACGGTGACCCCGACCCCGCCGGAGTCGCCGCGGGCGATCCCGTTCGTGTCCCCGACGCCGTCCGGTGCGGTCGCCGCGCGACGGGGTAGAGTTGAGTGCCGCACGCGCGCAGGACAATGGCGGCGTCACTCACTCGGCCCGTCCCCTGCGGTGACTGCCGGCCAGCGCAGCGCCGGAAGCGAGAACGACTGCCGCGATGGCCCACCACGCCAGGACGTAGCCGCCGAGCCAGACCAGCGCCGCGAAGAGCGGGGGCGCGACGGTGTAGATTCCGAACGTGAAGAAGGTCGCGGCGGCGGTGGCCTCGGCCACCTCCTCGACAGGGGCCAATTTCGCCACCTCGGCGAGATAAAGGCCGTTCCAGGTCGAGATGCCGATGCCGGCCAACGCCGCGGCCGCGAAGAGCTGCGGGCGGGGCCAGGCGGGATCGACAGCCGAGAGCATCACCAGCGCGAGCGACGATGCCCCCGCCATCGCGATCAGCATCAGTCGCGTCGAGCCGATCCGGTCGGCGACCACGCCGACGACGAGCCGGCCCCCGAGGCTCGCCACATGCATTGTCGAGTAGAGCGCGCCGGCGAGACCGAGCGCGAGCCCGAGACCGTCCGTCAGGTAGGTGGCAAGGAAGGCAAGCGTGCTGGCGTGGGCGGTGCCGAGACCGAGGCTCGCCAGCGTCACCGGCCGGAGCTCCGGCAGGCGACGCAGCGTCCGGACCGGGCTGAGCGCGTGCGCCGGGGCGAGGAGCGCGCGGGCGCGGAAGGCCCGCCCGTCGGCACCTCCGCGGAAGCGGGCCGGCGCGAGGACGAGGAGACCGGCGGCGGCGA
>JBEPXW010000192.1:0-4685 GCA_041641715.1 Pseudomonadota bacterium | reverse complement strand
TGGCGAAGAGGGCGTGGAAGAGCCGGCGCTCGAACCGCACGCCCTCGGCGAGCGGGGTCTCGTAGGCGCGGTTCACCGCCTCCTTCGTCGCCATCACCGCCACCCGCCCGAGCGCGGCGATCTTGCCCGCCGTGTTCACCGCCTCGTCCACCAGCTCGTCGGCGGGGATGATTCGGCTGACGAGGCCGGCGCGCTCGGCCTCCTCGGCGTCCATGAAGCGGCCCGTGAGGTTCATCTCCATGGCCTTCGACTTGCCGACGAATCGGGTGAGCCGCTGCGTGCCGCCCGCCCCCGGCATGACGCCGAGATTGATCTCGGGCTGGCCGAACTTCGCCGTGTCGGCGGCGAGGATGAAGTCGCACATCATGGCAAACTCGCAGCCGCCGCCGAGCGCGTAGCCCGCCACCGCCGCGATCACCGGCTTGCGGATGCGCGTCACCGCCTCCCACTCGGCTGTGATGAAGTCCTCCTTGTAGGCGTCGACGAAGGTCTTGGCCTGCATCTCCTTGATGTCGGCGCCGGCGGCGAAGGCCTTCTCGCTGCCGGTGACGACGATCGCGCCGATCTGCTCGTCAGCGTCGAACTTGCGTAGCGCGTCGCCCAGCTCGCGCATCAGCTCGGTGTTGAGCGCGTTCATCGCCTTCGGCCGGTCGAGGCGGATCAGGCCGACATGCTCGCGGGTCTCGACGACGATGTTCTCGTAAGCCATGGGCCGTATCTCCGGACTGATGGGGAAAGCGTCGGCAACCATTAGCCGCGCGCGGGAGGCCGATCAAGCGGCGAGCGATTCGCCGGCCTCAGCGCTGGCAGCGCGGGCAGTAGAAGGTCGAGCGGGCCGACTGCACCAGTCGCCGCACCGTGCCGCGGCAGCCCTCCGCGGGGCAGGGCGCGCCCTCGCGGTCGTAGACGCGGAAGGTGTGCTGGAAGTAGCCGAGCTCACCGTCCGTGCGCCGGTAGTCCCTGAGCGACGAGCCCCCGGCGGCGATGGCGTCCGTCAGCGTCGCGACGACCGCCGCGGCGAGCCGTCCGACCCGCTCGGCCGAGAGCGAGCCGGCGAGGCGAGCCGGGTGGATGCGCGCCCGGTTAAGCGCCTCGCAGACATAGATGTTGCCGAGCCCGGCGACGACCCGCTGGTCCATGAGCGCCGCCTTGACGGAGGTGCGCTTGCCCCGGAAGGCCGCCGCCAGGGCGGCGGCGTTGAAGGCGTTGCCGAGAGGCTCGGGGCCGAGATTCGCGAGCAGCGGGTGCGCCTCGATGCGCTCGCTCGGCCATAGGTCCATGGCGCCGAAGCGCCGGGCGTCATTGTAGGTGACGGTCTCGCCCCGGTCGGTGGTGACGATGACATGGTCGTGCGGCCCCGGCGCGGGCATGGCGTGGTGGAAGTCACCGACCACCCCGTTCGCCACCAGGATGCGCCCCGACATGCCGAGATGGACGAGCCAGGTCTCGTCCGGGGCCTCGTCGCCTTCGAGCCCGATCAGGAGATATTTCGAGCGCCGCCCGACGGTCGCCACCCGCCGCCCGGTGAGCCGCTTGGCGAAGCACGCGGGCAGCGGCCAGCGCAGGTCGGGGCGGCGCTGCTCGACATGGGCGAGCACGCGCCCCGCGAGGACCGGCTCGAGGCCGCGGCGCACGGTCTCCACTTCCGGCAGCTCGGGCATCGGGCGGGGCTCGGATCAGGCTTCCGGGGACGAAAAGCGGCATAGCACGAAGCGAGCCCCCGCGCTATGTAGTCGGACCATGAACGAGGGTCCCCGCGAGAAAGACGCCGAGACGCATTTCGGCGACCGCACCGTAGCCGAGGCCGAGAAGGCCGGCCTCGTCGAGGGCGTGTTCTCCTCCGTCGCGGGCCGCTACGACCTCATGAACGACCTGATGTCCGCAGGCGTCCACCGGCTCTGGAAGGACGCGCTGATCGACTGGCTGGCGCCGCGGCCGGGGATGCGGCTCCTCGACGTGGCGGGCGGCACCGGAGACGTCGCCTTCCGCTTCCTCCGCCGGGTGAAGGGGAAGGGCCACGTCACCGTCTGCGACATGACGGAGGCCATGCTCGCCGAGGGCCGCCGCCGGGCCGAATCGGAAGGGCTCGAGGGCATCGACTGGGTGCAGGGCGACGCCGAGAGGCTCCCCTTCGCGGACCGCAGCTTCGACGCCTACACCATCGCGTTCGGCATCCGGAACGTGACCCGGATCGAGGCGGCGCTGGCCGAGGCCTGCCGCGTGCTCCGGCCGGGCGGGCGCTTCCTCTGCCTCGAGTTCGGCCGGCTCCCGGTGCCGGCGCTGCAGTGGCTCTACGACCGCTATTCCCTCAACGTCATCCCGCCGCTCGGCCAGGCGGTCACGGGCGACCGCGAGAGCTATGCCTACCTCGTCGAATCGATCCGCCGCTTCCCCGACCAGACGCGATTCGCGGGGATGATCCGCGCCGCCGGCTTCGCCCGCGTGACCTGGCGCGACCTCTCCTTCGGCGTCGCGGCGCTGCATTCCGGCTGGCGGCTCTGAGGCATGCTCGGCCCCGCCCAGCATCTCTGGCGCCTCTTCCGCACGGGCGCCACCTTCGAGCGGACGGGCGCCGTCTCGGCGATCCTCGACGCGCTGGAGCTCAGCGGCTGGCCCCGCACCATCATCCGCGCGTTCACGCTGCCGCTCACCCCCTTTGGCCGCGCGGGGAACCCGGCGCTACCGCCGCTGCCGCGCGCCCTCCAGGCCATGGGCCCGGCCTATGTCAAGTTCGGTCAGGTGCTCTCGACCCGGCCGGACGTCACCGGCGAGGCGCTCAACAAGCAGCTCCGCTTCCTGCAGGACCGGCTCAGCCCGTTCCCGGTCGAGGAGGCCCGCGCGATGATCGTCGACGAGCTCGGGCCGCGCGCCTGGGACCTGATCGGCGATCTCGGCGAGCCGGTCGCCGCCGCCTCGATCGCGCAGGTCCACGCCGCGGTCTGGAAGCCGACGGGCCGGAAGATCGCCGTCAAGGTCCTGCGCCCGCGCGTCCGCCGCCAGTTCCGCGCCGACATCGCCGCCTTCTACTTTATCGCCGGGCTGATCGAGCGCATCGTCCCCGGCGCCAAGCGCCTGCGCCCCACTGCCGTGGTGGCGCATTTCGAGAGCGTGGTGACGACCGAGCTCGACCTCCGCCTCGAGGCCGCGGCGGCCAATGAATACCGCGACAACGCTCGCGCCGACGACCGGCTGCTGGTGCCGGAGGTCTACTGGGCCGGCACGTCGCGTCGGGTGCTGACGCTCGAATGGGTCGACGGCCTGCCGCTCGAGCGCGACGCGCTGGCGGAAGCCGGCCACGACCTCCCCGAGATCGCCACGCGGCTCATCCGCGTCTTCCTCAACCATGCGCTCAGGGACGGCTATTTCCACGCCGACATGCACCAGGGCAACATCCGGGTCGGGCCCGACGGCACGCTGGTCCTGGTGGACTTCGGCATCATGGGCCGGCTCGACCCGATCACCCGGCGGCACTATGCCGAGATCCTCTACAGTTTCATCAACCGCGACTACCAGCGCGGCGCCGAGGTGCATTTCGAGGCGGGCTACGTGCCGCCCGACCGCGACGTGGGCGCCTTCGCGCAAGCCTTGCGCGCCATCGCCGAGCCGATCCACGGCCAGGACGTCTCCAGCATCTCCATCGCGCGGCTGCTGGCCCAGCTCCTCGAGACCTCCGAGCGCTTCGGCATGGAGACGCGGACCGAGCTCATCCTCCTCCAGCGCACCATGGTCGTGGTCGAGGGCGTGGCCCGCTCGATCGACCCGCACACCAACATGTGGGAGGCGGCAAGACCGGTGGTCGAGGGCTGGGTCCGCGCCAATCTCGGCCCCGCCCAGATGGTGCTCGATGTCCGGCGGACGCTCCAGGTGCTGACCCGCCTCGGCCCCCGGCTCCCCGGCCTCGCCGAGGAGCTGGTGCTGATGGCCGAGGAGGCGCGCACCCGGCGCCAGGCGCCCCCGGCGCCGGTGGACGACGCCCCGCCGCCCCGCTGGCCATGGCTGGTCGCGGGCACCGCCATCGGCCTCGCCCTCGCCGCGGCGCTCTTCCGCCTCGCCTGAGCGCCGCGAGCGGAACTCCACCCCATTTGCCTGTTGAACGCGGCGGCACAGATATTACAGTATCCTCGCGGACTTTGGAGCGAACCCCAGCGCGACCGCACGGCACGGAGACGCCCTGGTGCAGGGAAGGCGGATACTGCTGATCATCGGCGGCGGCGTCGCCGCCTACAAGGCGCTCGAGCTGATCCGGCTCATCCGGAAGGCGGGCGGCACGGTGACGCCCGTGCTGACGAAGGGCGCACAGGAGTTCGTCACGCCGCTGGCCGCCGCCTCGCTGGCGGGCGAGAAAGCCTACACCGCCCTCTTCGACCTCACCGACGAGGCCGAGATGGGCCATATCGAGCTCAGCCGCGTCGCCGACCTCGTCGTGGTCGCCCCGGCCACCGCGGATCTCATGGCCAAGATGGCGAACGGCCACGCCGACGACCTCGCCTCGACGCTGCTTATGGCCACCGACACGGCGGTCCTCATCGCCCCCGCCATGAACGTGCGCATGTGGCAGCATCCGGCGACGCGCCGGAACCTCGCCACGCTGACCGCCGACGGCATCGGCGTCGTCGGCCCGAACGAGGGCGAGATGGCCTGCGGCGAGTACGGCCCCGGCCGCATGGCCGAGCCGGACGAGATCA
>JBEPXW010000191.1:0-4689 GCA_041641715.1 Pseudomonadota bacterium | reverse complement strand
CCGCCATTGCGGCTACGTCGCCCGCACGGGCAACGGCGAGGGCCTCGGCTTCGATGCGTTCGGCCTCGCCTCGCCGCGCATCCTCGCCACCGTCGGCGGCGGCGGCGACGGCCTCCCGCTGCTCGACGCGGTGCTCGGCGCGCTGGAGCGGCTCGACCACGTCTCGGCGCTCGTCCTCGCCGGGCCGCTCCAAGGCGCGAAGGACCGCGAGGCCATGCTCGACCGGGCCGCAGCGCTCGGCCCGCGCGTGGTCGTGCGTCCGTTCATCGAGGACCCGACGCGGCTGATGGCGGAGGCCGACATCGTCGTCTCCATGGCCGGCTACAACACGGTGGCCGAGCTGCTGCGCAGCCGCGCGCGCATGCTCCTCGTGCCGCGGGACTGGCGCTACGGAGAGCACGCGCGCGGCACGGCCGCGGGCGTCGAGATGGAGCAGCCGCTGCGCGCCCGTATCCTGGCCGAGGCCGGGCTCGCCGCGACGCTGGAGCCCGGCGCGCTCTCCCCCGAGGCGTTGGCAGAGGCGATCGGCGAAGCCCTCGACCGGGACCGGCCGAGCACTGCGTCCATGGGCTTCGACGGCGCCGAGACGGCGGCCGGTCTGTTCGACGAGCTGCTGTCCGGGGAGAGGGCGTTCGATGCGGCATGAGACGCGCCCCAAGGTCGGCTATGTTGTGCGCCGGTTTCCCGCGCTCTCCGAGACCTTCGTCCTGAACGAGATCCTCGAGGTCGAGGCGCAGGGCGTGAAGGTCGAGATCTTCTCGCTCCTGCAGCCGCGCGACCCGCGCTACCACGTCGGCGTGGCGCGCCTCGCCGGGCCGATCCGCTACCTGCCCGGCCTCGACGACCTCACGAGCCTCTTCCGCTACAACCGCCGCGCCCACCAGCGCTTCGGCCGGCGCTATCGCCGGCTGCTTCTCTACTGCCTCACGCGATTTCGCCCGGCGCTCCTACGACGGTTCCTGGAGGCGGCCTACGTCGCCGAGCGCGCGGCGGCTTCCGGCGTCACCCACTTCCACGCGCACTTCGCCAGCCGCACCGCGACGGTCGCCCGGCTGGCGAGCCAGCTCTCCGGCATCCCCTACAGCTTCACGGCGCACGCCTTCGACATCTACAAGAAGACCATCGACCGGCGCGTCCTGGCCGACAAGGTCAGCGACGCCGCCTTCGTCGTCACCGTCAGCGACATCGCCCGCGGATATCTGGGAGGCGTGGCGCCCGACGCCGCCGACCGGATCGAGCGGGTCTACAACGGCATCGACGTCGAGCGCTTCGCGCCCGCCGAGAAGCCCGCGAACCGGCCCTTCACGATCCTCAGCGTCGCCCGGCTGCAGGAGAAGAAGGGCCTCAACGATCTCGTCGAGGCCTGTGCGATCCTGCGCGACCGGGGCTTCGACTTCCGCTGCAGCATCGTCGGCCAGGGACGCCTGCGCCCGGCGCTGAAGGAGCGGATCGCGGCGCTCGGGCTTGAGCGTCACGTCAAGCTGCTCGGCGTCCTCACCCAGGACCGCATCATCGAGCAGTATTCGGAGGCCGACCTGTTCGCCCTGCCCTGCATCGTCGGCGAGGACGGCAACCAGGACGGCCTTCCCGTCTCGATCGTCGAGGCGCTCGCCAGCGGCGTCCCCGTGGTCACCACCGCGGTCGCCGGGATCCCGGAGGCGGTGCAGGACGGCGTGAACGGCCGCATCGTCCCCGAACGCGCCCCCGCCGCGCTGGCCGATGCGATCGGCGGGCTGATCGCGGACCCCGAGACGCTCGCCCGGCTCGCCGCCGCCGCGCGCGAGTCGGTGCTGGCGAAGTTCGACAAGCGGCAGACCGCCGCGCGGCTGCGCGCACTCTTCACCGGGGTCGCGGCATGAAGATCCTCTGCCTCAGCCAGGACCTCGGCATCCCCATCGACGGGACCAAGGGCGCCTCGGCGCATCTGCGCAGCATCGTCGCGGGTTTCCGCGAGGCCGGCCACGCGGTGACGTTTCTCTCCCCCACCGTCGAGACCGAGGACGAGACGCGGCGCGCCATATCGCTGCCTGGCCTCGCGGACGGGCTCGGCCCCCGTGTGCAAAAGCGCATCGCCCGCGCGCTGCGCCACATCTGGGCCAATGCCGGCGTCGAGGCGACGCTCGAGCGCGCGGTCGCCGAGGAACGCCCGGACCTCATCTACGAGCGCTACGGCCCTTTCGCCGTGGCGGGCGGGATCGTCGCGCGGCGCAACGGCATCCCGCACATCCTCGAGGTCAACGCCCCGCTGGCGCGGGAGGGCGCAGAGTATCGCAATCAGGCGCTCGGCGAGGCGGCGACGGCGCTCGAGGCCAGCGCTTTCGACACCGCGGGCGCGATCCTCCCGGTCAGCACGGCGCTCAGGGATGAACTCGTCGCGAACGGCGTCGCAAGCGAGAAGATCCACGTCGTCCCGAACGGGTTCGACACGGCACGCTTCCGGCCGGCGCCGCTCAACGCGAACGGCGCCGTCACGTTCGGCTTCGTCGGCGGCCTCCGGCCCTGGCACGGCATTGCCGACATGGCCGAGGCCTTCCACCGCGTCGCGCGGCGGGCCGACTGCCGCCTGCTCGTCATCGGCACCGGCCCCGAGGAGGAGCGCCTGCGCGCCCTCGCGCACGAGCTGCCCGGCCGGGTCGAGCTCGCGGGCGCCGTTCCCCACGACGCGGTGCCGGGCCTTTTGCGGCGCATCGACGTCGCACTCGCGCCGTATCCGCCGATCGAGCGGTTCTACTACTCGCCGCTCAAGCTGCTCGAATACATGGGCGCCGGCCGCGCCATCATCGCCTCGCGCATCGGCCAGGTGGAGGAGCTGCTGACGGAAGGCGAGACGGCGCTGACGGTCCCCCCCGGCGACGTCCCCGCCCTCGCGGAGGCGATGCTCCGCCTCGCCGCCGACCCCTCCCATGCCGCCCGTCTCGGCGCGCGCGCCGCCGAAATCGCCCACCGCCGGCACGGCTGGGACGAGCGGATCGGACGCATCGTCACCATCGCGCGCGGCCTCGGGGCAGAGCCATGACAGGCGCGGCCGCGGCCCGCGCACCGCGCGCCACGGGAGCCCTCGCGCGCCCGGTCAGGCGGCTCCTGGCCGCCTTCGCCGGATTCGCCGCGACCTGGCGGAAGTTTCGCGCATACGCCCGTCCCCTGCGAGGAAACATCGCGCTCGCATTCGCCGCGATGTCGCTTTCGGTGCTCGCCAGGCTCGCCGAGCCCTGGCCGGTGAAGCTGATCATCGACGGCGTCCTGATGGGGCAGCCGCCGGAATGGCTGGCGGGCCTTGCGCCCTGGGCGCCCGGGGGCGGCGCGCCGCTGCTCTGGCTGCTGCTGCCTGCGATCCCGCTGATCGCGCTCGCCGGCGCCCTCTGCCGCCACGTCCAGCGCATCCAGGCGACGCGCGCCGGCATCGCGGTCGGCTCGCGGCTGAGGGGCGAGCTTTTCGACCACCTCCAGCGGCTGCCGCCGCGGCTCCAGGCCCGGCGGCACTCGGGCGACCTCGTGGTGCGCGTCGCCTCCGACGTCCGGATCCTCCGCGACGCGCTCACCGTCACGCCGCTGCGCACGGTCGAGGAGGTGCTCTTCTCGCTTGGCATGCTCGTCGTGATGTTCGCGCTCGACTGGCAGCTGAGCCTGATCGCGCTCGCGCTCCTGCCCCTGATCGCGCTCGTCTTCCGCCGCTACCAGGGGCCCATGCGCCAGGCGATCCGCAAGCAGCGGGCGCGCGAGGGCGCCATCGCGACCACGGCGGCCGAGGCGCTGGGCGCCGCCCGCGCCGTGCAGGGCTTCGGCCAGGAGAAGAGCGAGGTCAAGCGCTTCGGCAAGGCGGCCTCCAAGAGCCTTCGCTCGGGGCTCAAGGCGGCCCGGCTCGAGGCGAAGCTGACCTTCGCGTCGGAGGCCGGCATCGGCGCCGTCACCGCGCTGGTCGTCGGCGTGGCGGCTCTCCGGATCCGGGCGGGCGATCTCACGGTCGGCGACGTCGTGATTTTCGCCGCCTATCTCGCCTTGTTCTACCAGCCCATCCGGCGCCTCTCGCGCACGGTCCGGCGGCTGCAGCGGGCCGCCTCGGCCGGCGAGCGCATCGGCGAGGTCATGGCCATGCCCCACGAGATCGCCGACGGGCCGGACGCCATCCCCGCGCCGCGCCTCGCGGGTCGCATCGACATCGGCGACGTGCATTTCAGCCACCGCGAGGGCCTGCCGGGGCTGCGCGGCGTCTCGCTCCGGGTGGCGCCGGGCGAGCTCGTCACCCTCGTCGGCCCGAGCGGCGCGGGCAAGAGCACGCTCCTCGCGCTCATCCCCCGCTTCATCGACCCGACGGAGGGAACCGTCTGCATCGACGGCACGGATATCCGCCGCTTCCAGGTCGCGAGCCTCCGCCGGCAGGTCGCGCTGGTCTTCCAGGAGCCCGTGCTGCTGCGCGGCACCGTTGCCGAGAACATCGCCTATGGCCGCAGCGGCGCCACCCGGGACGAGGTTCGCCGCGCCGCGGAGGCGGCGGGCATCGGCGAGGTGATCGAGAATTTGCCGGCAGGCTATGACACCCGCATCGGCGAGCGCGGCGCCACGCTCAGCGGCGGCCAGCGGCAATGCGTGGCGATCGCGCGGGCGGTGATCATGGACGCGCCCATCGTGCTGCTGGACGAGCCGCTGACCGGGCTCGACCCGGCGGCCGCGCGCCAGGTCGCCACCGCCCTC
>JBEPXW010000190.1:0-4690 GCA_041641715.1 Pseudomonadota bacterium | reverse complement strand
CTCTGGGCGGCGACCAGCTCGCGCGCCGGGCGGCCGAAGGCGGGGCGCACCACGCCGCGGGCGCAGTCGAGCACGTCGCCGAGGATCGCCGAGGCGGTCGGGCCCGCGCCCGCGCCCGGGCCGATGAAGGTGCACTTGCCGACGAAGTCGCCCTCCGCGACCACCGCGTTGGTGACGCCGCCGAGGTCTCCGATCACGGTGCCGCCGGCGACCATGCAGGGGCGGACCCGCTGCTCGAGCCCGGTCGCGTGCATGCGCGCGACGCCGAGAAGCTTGATGGAGTACCCCATGTCGCGCGCCGTGCGGATGTCGGCCAGCGTCACCCGCTCGATGCCCTCCGTCACGACGCCCTCAAAGTCCACCTGCGTGCCGAAGGCCAGCGCGGCGAGGATCGCCAGCTTGTGGGCGGCGTCGATGCCGCCGACGTCGAAGGTGGGGTCGGCCTCGGCGTAGCCGAGGCGCTGCGCCTCGGCGAGGACGTCCGCGTAGTCCGCCTGGCGCGCCTCCATCTCGGTGACGATGTAGTTGCAGGTGCCGTTGAGCACGCCGAGGACCCGGGTCAGCCCGTTCGCCGCCAGCCCCTCGCCGATCGCCTTGAGGACCGGGATGCCGCCCGCGACCCCGGCCTCGAAGGAGAGCGCGGCGCCGCTCGCCTCCGCCGTCTCGGCGAGCGCCTGGCCGTGATGGGCGATCAGCGCCTTGTTGGCCGTCACCACGTGCTTGCCCGCCGCGAGCGCCTGCTCGACCAGCGCCTTGGCCGGGCCGTTCGAGCCGCCGATCACCTCGATCACGCAGTCGACGTCCGCGCGTCGGGCGAGCGCGGCCGGGTCGTCCTCCCAGTCGTAGGCGGAGACGTCCACGCCCCGGTCGAGCCCGCGGTTGCGCGCCGAGACGGCCGCGACCTCCACGGGCCGCCCGGCCTTGGCCGCCAGCGCCTCGCCGTGCGTCTCGAGGATCCGCAGCACCCCGCCGCCGACGGTGCCGAGCCCCGCGATGCCGATGCGGAAGGGCGTGGTCATGGGGCGGTCTCCCTCAGCTGCGGGTATGGGGCCAGCACGGCGTCGGCGTTGAGCATCGGTCGTTTCACGTCGCGCGCCGGCCGCCGGGCGCAGGGCTCCTTCTCGACCGGCGTCTCGACGATGCGGGCGGGGGCGTCCATGTCCGGGTTGCCCATGGCGAAGCGGACGATATCGCGGCCCTCCGTCCAGACTTCCGCCGTCAACCGGTCGACCTCGGCGAAGACGTAAGGCGGCGGGCGCTTGATCAGGTAGGAGTTCTCGGCGTCGGGCATCGGCGGTCCGCGTCTCGGTGATGGGGCCCGGGGCTCGTCGTTGGGGGGCGGCTTACAGCGGCATAGACCGTCCGGCAACAGGGTCTGTTCGCGCCTCAGCGGGCGCGGAGCAGCCTGGCGCGCTCGGCCTCCGTCAGCGCCGGCTCTTCCAGCGCCTCGGCGCGCGTCGCCGCCGTCCGCGCCGCCTCGCCGAGTTGCACCACCGTGGCGACGCCCCTGGCGGGGTCGGGGACGTCCTCGCTGTAGCTGCCCTGCGGCGGCGCGTCGGGCGTCTCCACCAGGCGCGGCCACGGCGCGTCGGCCACCGCGGGCGATTCCGGCAGGCCGCGCTCCTCGAAGAGCCGCGCGCTGCCGCACCCCGCGAGCGCGACGACAAGACAGAAGGCGAGGATCCGTGTCGTCCCGTTCATCTGGCGGCGCGGCGTGCCTATGTAATAGAGTGGAGCGGGCCCGTCGGGCGGCGACCCACCATAGCCGCGCCGCCCGCCGCTGGCCAGCGCCGAGGACCACGCATCGGCGAGAGACCGGGCCGCGTCCCGGCGAGAAGTGAGGGAGCCGAGTCATGCCGACCGAGAGCGAAGCCGCCCAGACCCCCGACCCGACCGAGATGGCGGACCGCATCGCCCGCATCACCGAGCGCAGCCAGAAGGTCTGGCTCGACTCGCTCGAGCGGGGCGTCAGCGGCCAGCCGGTCGCGCAGCCGGATCCGTTCAACACCTACCCGGCGATGGCGCGGCTTGCCCAGCAGTACCTCGAGCACCCGGAGAAGCTCGCCGAGGCGACGCTGGCGTACTGGACCCAGCAGGCCGAGCTCTGGACCCGCGCCTGGAAGCGCTCGATGGGCGTCCAGGTTGACGCGGAGCCGCTGGCGACGCCGCAGAAGGGCGACCGGCGCTTCAAGGACCCGATGTGGGAGGAGAATCCCTTCTACGACTACCTGAAGCAGTCCTATCTCCTGACCGGCAAGTGGCTGCGCCAGCGCCTCGACGACGCCGGCGACATGCCCGACCGCGAGCGACGCAAGCTCGAGTTCCTGACCCGCAACTTCATCGAGGCGCTGGCCCCGACCAACCACCCGGCGACCAACCCTGAGGTGCTGAAGGCGACGCTGGAGGAGAAGGGCTCGAACCTGGTGCGCGGCTTCGAGAACCTGCTTCGCGACCTGGAGCGCGGCCAGGGCCAGCTTCTGATCCAGCAGACCGACATGGAGGCCTTCAAGGTCGGCGAGAACCTCGCCACGACGCCCGGAAAGGTCGTCTACCAGAACGAGGTCATGCAGCTGATCCAGTACGCGCCGCTGACAGAGGAGGTCTACGAGCGCCCCCTCCTCATCGTGCCGCCCTGGATAAACAAGTTCTACATTCTCGACATCAACGAGAAGAAGTCGATGATCCGCTGGCTCGTCGAGCAGGGCCACACCGTCTTCGTCATCTCATGGGTCAACCCGGACGAGCGCCAGGCCGACGAGGACTGGACCAGCTACATGCGCAAGGGGCCGCTGACGGCGATCGACAAGGTGATCGCCGAGACCGGGGTCTCGAAGATCGACCTGGTCGGCTACTGCATCGGCGGCACCATGCTCGGCACGACGCTCGCCTACATGGCGGCGGCCGGCGACGACCGGGTGGGCAGCGCCACCTTCCTCACCACCCAGCTCGACTTCACCGATGCCGGGGACCTGCAGAACTTCGTCGACGACGGCGTGCTGACGATCCTCGAGCAGAAGGTCGAGGAGCAGGGCTACCTCGAGGCCGAGAACATGCTCGCGGCCTTCAACAGCTTGCGCTCGACCGACCTGATCTGGGGCTTCGCCATCAACAACTACCTGCTCGGCAAGGACAACTTCCCCTTCGATCTGCTCTACTGGAACTCCGACTCGACGCGGATGCCGGGCAAGCTCCACCTCTTCTACCTGCGGGAGTTCTACCACCGGAACACGCTGGCCAAGGGCGAGCTCGAGATCGACGGCATCCCGCTCGACCTCAAGAAGGTGAAGATGCCCGTCTACCACGTGGCCACGCGCGAGGATCACATCGCGCCCGCGCCCAGCGCCTACCGCGCGGCGCAGATGCTCGGCTCGCGCAGCCAGCGCTTCGCGCTGGCCGGGTCGGGCCACATCGCCGGCGTGGTGAACCCGCCGGCGGCGGAGAAGTACCAGCACTGGGTCAAGGACGGCGTCAAGGAGCCGAACATCGAGGCGTGGCTCAAGGGGCTCGAGGAGCGGCCCGGGTCGTGGTGGCCGGACTGGCACGCCTGGCTGGCGAAGCGCTCGCGCAAGAAGGTGCCGGCGCGCGAGCCGGGCCGCGTGCTCGACATCGTCGAGGACGCGCCGGGCTCATACGTCAAGGTCCGCTTCGACGAGGGGTGAGGGCGCGCGCGTCTCGCGCCGGGCCCCGTTCCGCGCTATACTCTCCGCGGGCAAGGCGGGGGTAGCGGCCATGCGGATCCGGCGACGCGGTGACGTTCTCGCACAGGGGCTATGCGCGCTCCTCGTCGCGCTCGCCCTGCCCGTCGGGGCCGAGGCGGCGAAGTGCGACTACAGCGGCTTCGAGAAGCCCTGCACGGTCCAGGAGGGCGAGTACCGCGTCCTGATCCCCGAGGGCGAGGGGCCGTTCCCGGCGATGGTCTACCTCTACGGCTCGGGCGGGCGCAGCGTCACCATCGCCAACCACCCGGTCTTCGAGGCGGCGGTCAGCGGGCGCGGCTACGCGCTGATCGTCCCCGCGGCGCGCGAGATGAACTACGAGGGCGGCCTGCGCGAGACCGGCTGGTCGCTCCGCAGCGAGCCCGAGCGCGCCCGCGACGACGTCGCCTTCATCCGCCGGGTGATCGACGACGCCGCCCGGCGCTTCCGGCTCGACCGCGACCGGGTCCTGCTCGCGGGGCAGTCGCGCGGCGGCTTCCTGACCTGGGAGATCGCCTGCCACGACCCCGGCCTCGCGAGCGCCTACGCGGTCCATGCCGCCAGCTATCTCGGCGACCTGCCCGAGGCGTGCGACCGGCCCGTGCGCTTCCTGCAGACGCACGGCGCCGCCGACGCACTCGTGCCGATGGTCGGCCGGGAGGGGGCCGTGCCCTGGCACACCATCAACCCGCTGCCCGAGAGCCTGGCCCTCCTGGCAGAGACGAACGGATGCCGCCCGCTGGAGTCCGGTGATCCCGACTCCTTCCTTGGCTTCGCGCGGCAGAGCTGGCCCGAATGCGACCCCGGCAGCCGGCTCGACCTGATGGTCCACCAGGGCGGCCACGGCATGCCGGCGAGCTGGTTCCGCGCCGTGCTCGACTGGTTCGAGGAGCCACTACCGGAGGCGGAAGAGGTCTCGCCGGTGGTCCGGCGCATCGGCGAGGGCCTGCCCGGCGCGAAGACGGCGGGGAGCAACGTGAGCGCGGATGACGGGG